>CALGLM010000181.1 GCA_937930275.1 uncultured Ignavibacteria bacterium | reverse complement strand
AGGATAGAAATTTTTAAGTACAACTAAAAAAGCGTATATTAAATAGTAATTGATTTGAAAATTATTTCGTAAGATTTATAAAAGTAGGGGCGATAGTATGGAAAACAATTTAACACAAAAAGGAAGAATATTAAAAGCAGTATTTCCCGGCAAATATTTGCAAGGTTGCGGATTACTAAAAGAATTACCGGAAATGATTAAAATATTTGGCAAAAACGGAATGATCTTGTCTTCCAAAACAGTGAATAGTAATATTTTATCATTGCCGGTTAATAAAGTCTTAACCGAAAATTTAATTATTGCCGAGTTTAATGGGGAGTGCAGCAATAATGAAATACAAAGGATTAAAAAATACATAGAAGATAATAATGTAGATGTTTTAATTGGAATGGGAGGCGGAAAAGTAATTGATACGGCAAAAATTGTTGCGGATAAAGTTAATATCCCGGTTATAATATTCCCCACTATAGCCTCAACCGATGCCCCTTGCAGCGGTGTTGCCGTAATATATACCGAAGACGGCGTATTTGAATCAGTTTATTATCTTAAGTTAAATCCCCAAATAGTTGCTGTAGATATGGACATAATAAAACTTGCTCCGGTAAGGTTTTTAATTGCCGGAATAGGAGATGCTTTGGCAACACGGTTTGAAGCAGAGGCTTGTTACAGGGCTAAGTCCAAAAATGAATGCGGCGGTTACGGTACATTAACGGCATTAAATTTAGCACAACTATGTTATACTACCATATTTAATTATGGGGAATTTGCAATAATTGCCAACAAAAATAATATTATTACCGATGCACTAAACCATGTTGTTGAGGCAAACACACTTTTAAGCGGAATAGGTTTTGAAAGTGCTGGTTTGGCTGCTGCTCATTCAATACATAACGGACTCTCTGCTTTAAAAGAAACACATAAATTTTATCACGGAGAAAAGGTGGCATTCGGTACATTAGCGGGGCTTCATTTAAGTGACGCTGACCCAAAATTGATAGATGAAGTTTATACTTTTTGTAAAAAAATAGGTTTGCCTATAACGCTAAATGAAATTGGTTTAGGGAGCGTAACAAAAGAAGACTTATATAAAGTGGCTGTTAAAACTTGCGTACCGGAAGAAAGCATATATCATGAAGTGGGAGAAATAACTCCCGAGAAAGTATTTGGGGCGTTAATTGCTGCCGATGAAACCGGAAGAAAGTATAATTGAGTAAGTTAGTAATAAAAAAGTCCCATGCAAAAATGGGGCTTTTTATTTTTTAAGTTTTACCTTATCAAAATCATCTTTTTGGTTTCGCTAAATTTACCTGCATTAAGTTTATAAAAATAAACCCCACTGCTTAAATTAGTTGCGTCAAAAGTTTTTGTGTAATTGCCCGCACTTAATTCTTCGTTAATTAAAGTTGTTATTTCATTTCCTAAAATATCGTAAACCACAAGTGTACAAAACCCGAATACGGAAGATTAAAGTTAATATTTGTACTTGGGTTAAACGGGTTAGGGTAGTTTTGTTTTAGCGAATAAGAGTCGGGAAAATCAGCTTCTTCTAATTCTACGCTTGTATAGTCATCGGTAATTTGAACCAAATCAAGAAAAATAGCATCCCCATCATTAAAATTATCACTTACAACTTCTTGAAAAGCAATGTATATGTTCCTATCGTTGTAAGGGTTCAAATCAATTACATATTTTTTCCAACCGCTATCTGCATAAGCAAAATTTAATGTTAGTAAGTTAGTAAATGAAGTAGGTTGGTTATCTGTTGTGGAGATGTTTATTTTTATGGTATCAGCATAACTCACAGAAAATTTTCTTAACCAAAAAAATAAAAATGAATTTGGCAAAATATTAGTGATTTGAGGAGTTATTAACCATTGATCATTTTTTACAATTCCGCCGGTATCATAGTTGCAAAAAGCCATTTTATTTCCGCCTCTGCCGTCCGGTGTTGGTGTAATATAGCCTCCTATCCAACCGGGGATGGGCGTGGTTCCTACAGCCTGTTGGTTCCAACCTGAGCCATCGTACAAATCGTATTTTGTCCAACCTGCCGGGGGAAATTCTTTTTCAAAGGATTCGTTAATATAGGAAGGTAGACTTGTAGCCTCGTTATTGTTACTATTATTCACAATTCTGTTCTTGGCAGTAAACTTAAAATCTTTTTCCTGAGCAGTTAAACTTGAAGTGATAAAAGTAATTATAATTACCCAATAAGCGAAATTTGTAAATTTTAGCATATCCTTGTACCGTATTAATTTAGGTAATAAAAATAACAATAAAATACCTCTATGCAAAACAAAAATAATGAATTGTGATTTATGGCACAATACATTATTAAAGCGCTTGTAATACCTAAAGATTAAAAACTCTTTTTATATTAATTCAATAATTTTTTTAAATATTTGCGGTTCATAATATTAAACGGAATTTAGAGTATTAATTACCTTAATAATAAATACATAAAATAAAAAATGCCCTTAGTTTAATGTAATACCGAAATGAGATTGCAGTTTGTTGTTAAAATCGTTACAATCTAAAACCAAGTGTTTTTCTTTAATTCTATTGTATGTTATAGTCAAGTTATCGTCAGTTAGGGTAACGCGTCCTAACGGTGTGGCAACGGTGCACAGTTTTTTTTGTGTAAAAATAGTATTTGGTGAAGTTTGATGGAAAACACACATTTCGCTAAATTCTTCTATTTTGCGAGGAATTAAAGAAAATTTGTATTGAGTTAACCATTCTTCATCTTCAAGTCTTTGTAAAAAATAGTCTGTATTATCGTAATATACTCTATATTTTCCGCTTATATCTTTAATCTGTCCGTTTGGAATAGGTAGCGGAACTCGAAATGAATCTCCGAATCCTACGTCAACAAGAAAAAGTTGATTTAAGTTAACAAGAAGAGATAAGTGGTCAAACTCGGGGGCAAACTCTTGTGTGTTTTGGTGAAAAAATCTGCATGAAAGCAAACTTACTTCAAATCCGAGTTCAATTAACAGATTATAAAATAAATAATTTAATTCGTAGCAAAAACCGCCTCTGTTTTTGGTAATAATTTTATCAAAAAGGTATTCCTTATCTAAAATAATCGGAATATTTAGATGTATGTCCAAGTTTTCAAAAGGTATTTTTAGCATGTGTTGCATTTGAAGTTTTGCAAGATACACATATGTTAACTTTTCCTGCGGCTCTACGTCTAAATATTTTAAGTAATTTTCGATATTCATAAATTATTAAAATTATTACACAAATATAATTTATTTTTTGCTTTACTTTTAGGTAAAAATTTATGATTATATTAAAGAAAATTTAATTAATTATTAAATTGAGTTAATGATGCCAAAACTTAAAATTCTTTCTCTTTTATCTCTTGCTTTTATTGTCTTAACCGGTTGTAGTACATATATAATGGAAACGGTTTACCCGACTTTAAATGACGGTAAATATGATAGCGAGTTTCCGTATAAAAATTGTTCCGAGCAGTTAGAAACAGTTAGTCAATCAGTTAAGCTCGTAAATGTTTTGGCTTACTATAAAAACTTTTTTGTTGATGAAAAATATACTTTAACTAAAAGCGAGATTACTAAGGATAATTTTGAAGCTGTTACGTATCGCAAAGGTATTTATCACAGAACCGCAAGCGGTACGGCTACAATAATATACGCTACAAACGGTAATGTGGCGTTATTAACTTGTGCACATATTATACATTTTCCGGATACGGTTTATACCTATAAAATTGACGATAAAGGAAACATGACAAATATTGTTGAAAGTATTTCAATTAAAACGAAACAGACAAATTACATAAACGATTTTCCGGAAGGGGGAGATGTTGATATAATATTAGTTGACGAAACTAATGATTTAGCGATAATAGGGAAAAGATTTTTACAATATAGGTTAAACCAATTTTCAGTATTTAACTATCCGTTGGGTGAAGCAAAAAAGCTTGAATGGGGTTCGTTTGTTTATGCGTTAGGATATCCGATGAATTATAAAATGATAACTAAAGGGATTGTTTCAAGCCCTAACAGAGACGAAGCCGGTTCTTTTTTGATTGATGCGGTATTTAATCGCGGTTTTAGCGGCGGAATTGTTTTGGCAATTAGAGACGGAGTTCCCAATTTTGAATTGGTGGGACTTGTACGCTCGGTACCTGCAGAATATGAATATATGCTTAAGCCGGAAACTCCTAATGAAGGGTACGAATTTAATCCTTTACTACCGTATAAGGGAAATATTATGATTGAACAAAGGGTAAATATTAAATATGGCGTAACTCGAGTAATACCGATTGAAACCATAATTGAGTTTATAAATAAGAATGGCGATAAACTTATTAAATTCGGTTATGTTTTTGATAATTTTAAAAAATAGTTGTAAATTAAAGTTTTAATAATAAAAAAAAGGTTGATCATGTCAGAAGAAAAATTACCGGCAGAAGTAGGCGAATACAAAGGAAGTGCTATTTTAACAATTTTTACGGGAAATAATCCCAACTACAAATTTTCGTTTGGTGTTAGTAAAGCAAAAGCAATATTAAATTATCTTGAAGATATTAAAAAATTTGTTGAAGAACACGAAAACAAAGAAAAAGAAAAAGAAAAAAAATGAAAAAGATAGCGGTTTTATTTGTTTCTTTTTTGATATTTGCACTTGGTTGTGATACAGAAAACTCAAATCAAGCTTCAAAATCGAAATACGTTAACAAAAAAATCGAAAATGTTAATTATAGCAATATACCGGATAGTATTTTGAATTTGTATCAAAATTACGCCGGTATAATTGCGGTTAGGGAAATGCAAAATGACCCTAAACTTTACGAAAGTACTATAGAAATACCTTCAGAACTTAAAACGCTATTTTATAATTCTTTATGCCAAGTATATAATGCAACTTACTTAAATGCAAGGGATATTGTAATTGAACAGTATAAAATAGGCGTTTTTCCTATACCGGAAACCAACAATTTTTTAATTGAAGCTGACACTTCGGAAATTTGGGTAAAAACACTAATCGGTAATCATTTATATAGCGGAAATCCAAAATTTGATAGTTTAATGCAACAATTTAATTTGAATTTTAGAAACTATTATAATTTTACGGGCTTTACCGGTTTTAGCTTTTATTCACAAAATCAATTAAATCTATATCCGCTTTTTAACTCAATAAAAAGTATTAACGGCGTTAAATCCGTATTTGCTAACAGTGTAATTGGAGACGGCAATAATATAACGGCAGAAATTTTTAATGATTATATTCAATTAGTTTATAGATACGGCTTTGGCGATTGCCCAAGCGGCTGTATATATAGTCATTATTGGATGTTTAGAGTTTATTATGACGGAATAGTTGAGTATTTATACGAATGGGGAGACCCGATTAATTAATTTTTAGGAATAACTTTTGAAAAAGTTCAATCCTTTTACGGAATTCTTTTATTTTATCCTAATAACGGTTATTACTGTTTTAATAATTAAAAGTAATTTGCCGGTTATGGGGTTTATACCAATTATTATAAGCTTATTTATTTATATTCTATTAACTTTAGTGTTCCTTTTTACATTTACTAAAAGTTCAACAAAAAACAAAATCGAAATTAACCTCCCTAAAGTTGAAATTAGTGAATTACTTAAATTAAGTTATGCAAAAACAACATTGTACTATATAGGATTATTTAAAATTAGCATTGCCACGCTTCCGATCCTCCTTTTTATTTTAAACAGTCAACTTGGACTATCCAAACCAATCGTTTTTATATTTATGATACTAAATATTTTATTGGCATTTTATTTTTTTACTTTAACAATAAAATATTTTTTGCAGCATAACGGTTATGTAAATTTAACATTTAAAAACACAATTAAATACGGATTATTTTATTATAATGAAAATGATAAACAGGCTGTAGTTGATAAACCTTTTGGTATAGGAACTACTATTAATTTTGCGACTAAGCAAGGCAGATTGGTATTTTATGTTATTATATCAATTCCGATTACCATACTCATTCTTTTAATTACTATTATTTCGTTTGTTAAAAAAACTTAAAATTTTGATGAGAATACTTAAAAAAATTAATTATCCTATTTTGTTTGCCGTAATTTCATTATCGGTTATGGTTAGTGTGATACTAAAATATACCGAATTTACTAAACAAAAAAATGAAAAAGAGGTAAGAGAAAACCTATTAGAGATAATGATTAATAAAAAGGCGGGGTTAGAAAAAGCACTTTATTCACGAATATATTATACAAAGGGTATAGCTGCGTATATTGCAGTAAATAACGGTATTTCGATTGATAAATTTTATCAGCTTGCGGATGAACTTATACAAAAGGATACGGTAATAAGCACAATGGCTTTGTCCGAAAACTGTGTGATAGGTGCTATTTATCCTTTGTTGGGACATGAAGCCGCTATTGGGGTTAATTTGCTTGCACATCCTTACAGAAAAAAAATTGTTGAAGAAACTATAAAAACACATAAAACATTTGTTGCCGGTCCTGTAGAATTGGTTGAAGGCGGATTAGCATTTATAAGTTATACACCTATATTTATTAAAAATAACACTGATACTGCAAAGTTTTGGGGTGTATGCGATATTGTGGTGTATAAAGATAGATTATTAAACGAAGCGGGATTATCCGAAAAGTATGGTGACTTTAAATTTTGCTTACGTGGTGTTGACGGAGAAGGAATAGGAGGGACTTTTTTCTGGGGTGATACATCGGCATTTTATAAAGATCCGGTTAATATTGCTATTGTGCTGCCTACCGGAAACTGGGTGTTATCGGGGGTGCCGGCAGAAGGTTGGGAAAAATACAGTAATAAAAACAAAATTCTTATAATTTTGCTCTATTTATCTGCCATAATTATTAGCGTATTGGTTTGGTTTTTAGCTAAAGCAATGCTTAAAATTAAACATAACGAGAAAGAATTAAATTCTATTTTTGTTAGCTTAAACGAAATTGTAATTGTTTTTGATAACAAAGGAGTCTATAAAAAAATTGCGCCGAGTGCCCGAAATTTGTTGTTTAAACCATATGATCAAATGATCGGGAAATCTTTATTTGAAATATTTGATAATAAAACGGCACAATTCTTTTTTGAGGCAATTACTAAAGCTGTTTTGGAAAAAACTACGGTTACAATTGAGTATCCTTTGGAAATAAGCGGGAATAGTTTTTGGTTTGAAGCCAGAATTACATATATGACGGATAATTTATGTATTTATGCCGCACATGATATTACCAATAAAAAACTTGCCGAAGATAGATTAAAAAAATCCGAAGAATATTTAACTGAATTAAACAAAACTAAAGATAGGTTTTTTTCAATAATTGCACATGATTTGAAAAATCCGTTTCAAGGCTTTTTGGGTTTATCAGATTTATTAGCTTCACAAATTGATAAAATGGATATTAATGAAATTAAACAAATTGCCGGCGAATTAAACGAAAGTTTGAATAAACAGTTCGTCCTTTTAGAAGATTTATTAAATTGGGCTAAACTTCAAACAAAAAAATATGAATTGAATAAAAAACCGTCAAATTTACACAATATGGTTGAAGAAGTGTTCGGTTTGTATAACACACAAGTCATCAATAAAAATATTGTTTTTAAAAATGATATAGACCCTACTTTAGTTATTAATATAGATTATAATATGATTTTGTTGGTTTTAAGAAACTTAGTAAACAACAGTATTAAATTTACAAAATCGGGCGGTGTTATTATAGTAACCGCAAAACAAGACGATAATAAGGTAATTGTTAGCGTATTTGATAGCGGGGTTGGTATTGAACAAGATAAATTATCTAAATTATTTACGGAAGTAAATTTATCCTCTTTAGGTACAAATAACGAAATAGGAACCGGTTTAGGTTTAATTTTGTGCAAAGAAATAATTGATAAGCATAGCGGTAAAATTTGGGTAGAAAGTCATGTAGGTATCGGAACAACTTTTATGTTTTCAGTACCTTTATAATTAATCATAATAAATATTGTTTATTTAAAGAAAAATAGTATATTCGACATAACATAAAAAACTAAAAACAAATGTTTAAAGAAGTTATATGTATATTGTTGTTATTTCCTCTTCAATTTATAATTGCCGAAAACACGGATTCGGTTTTTACTAAATTAAAAGGAAAGACAGAAGAAGAAAAAGTAAGAATACTTACGGATTATTGCTGGGAGTATAGAAATGTATATCCTCGTTTAGCCCTAAAATATGGGTTTGCCGCAATTCAAAAAGTAGATAAATATGACTTAAAGATTCGTAAAAGTAAATTATATAATTTTATTGGTGTTGTATATAGTCATTTAGGTAAGTTAGATTCTTCTTACTATTTTTATCAAAAAGGACTATTTGAAGCCACAAAAAACCAAGATAGTGTGCAGCTTGCATATTCGTTAAATAACTTGGGCGATTATTACCTTCAAAGTTCGCTTTATTCAACTGCGCTGGAAAAGTTTTTTGAGTCTAATAAAATGTTCTTAAAATTAGGCGATAAAACCGGATTAGCTTACAGTTTTAATGATATTGGGCAAGTTTATTATAATCAACAAAATTATGATAAGGCGTTGTATTATTACAATAAAGCAATTACCATAAGAAAAGAACTTAATGATAATAGAGGTATAGGAAAATCATTAACCGGTATTGCTTCGGTTTATGAAGCAAAAAATGATTTTAGCAGAGCATTGGAAGTGTATAAAGAATCCGAGAGATATAGCCGTATTACAAAATATCAAAAAGGATTGATTTATGCTTATTTAGGTTATAGCAATATTTATTTTAAAATGAATAAATATAAAGAAGCTTTAGAGTTTAACAAAGAAGCAATTAAATTGTCTGCTCAAATTAATTCAAAACCTCAAATAATATCAAGTTATAACGATAGGGCGAAAATATTAATTAAGTTAAACAATATTAATGAAGCCAAACAAATACTGGAAACGGCAAGTACCGAAGCGGGAGATGCCGGAATTATAAACATGCTGGCGATTTCGTATCAACTTTTAAAAGAAATAGCTATAAAAGAAGGTGATTATAAACTTGCCTTAAAATACTCAGATGAGTATATGGTACTACAAGATAGCATTTTTAGTTCGGGAAGTGTTAACAAAATTGCAGACCTTCAATCGGCATATTTGGTGCAACTAAAAGAATCGGAAAATAACCTGCTTAAAAAAGAAATTGATGCTGAAAGAACCAAAATTAAATATGTGGGAATTATAGGATTTTTGATTGTTCTTTTATTGTTTTTAGGTTTTTCACGTTATAAATTATTGCAAGACCTAAACAAAAAACTAAGTAAAGAAATTGAAGCGAAAAATAAATTATTCTCCATAATTGCACACGATTTGAATAATCCCGTAGGTGCAATTTCTTCTGTTTCGGAGTTTTTACGTACCGATTACAATGATATAGAGGAAGAAGATAAAAAAGAACTTGTTAATAGTATAGCAGATGCATCCAAAAATATTCAATTGATGATTGGTAATTTATTAAATTGGGCGCGTTCGCAGCAGGAAGGGATAAAAATTAATAAAGGTGAACTTAACGCTAAAGATCTATTGGAAAACATAGCGGAAAGTTATAAGTTTTTGGCAAAAAAGAAATCAATTGAAATAATTGTGGATGTTCCTTCAAATTTAAGTATTTTAGCAGATAAATTTGTTACCGAAACGATATTAGGAAACTTGGTTACTAATGCGGTAAAGTTTTCGCCAAAAAATAATAAAATAATTCTTTCGGCAAAAATTGAAAAGAATAATGCAGTGCTTGAAGTAAAAGACTTCGGAATGGGAATGACTAAAGAAAACATAGATTTAATTATTAATAAAGATAAATCGTTTACTTCTTTAGGTACCGATAAAGAAAAAGGAATAGGGCTCGGTTTGCAAATAGTTAAAGAGCTGGTTAATTTACATAATTCAAAAATTTCGATTGCAAGCGAGATTAATAAAGGAACTTCCTTTAAAATTGAAATTTAGAGATTGAAATTTAGTGTAAGTTTTTGCTTGTGAAAAAATCTTTTACCCTCCTATGCCCCGACAAAATATTTAAAACTTCTTTTATTTACTAAGTTCTATTATCAACGTTCCTTTAGCGGGTACAATAATATTTTTCAAGTCGGTAATTTCTTTATTGTTAATTATATCTTTACCTTTACTAAATTTATTTAATATTTCGGCATGACGCTCATATTCTAAATTTACCGGTTCTTTACCGTTATTAAGTGCAACCATTATGCAATTATTATCATCGTATCTAAAATATACGTATGTATCTTTATACGGAATAAAATGCAATGTTTTTCCGTTGTATATAACAGGTGTGTTTTTACGCCACTTCAATAAATTAGTTAAATAATCAAACGCTTCGTTTTGTAATTCGGTACGCCCTTGTTTTGTAAAAGCGTCTATTGTATCTTCTTCCCAGCCGCCCGGGTAGTCGGCTCGTAGAATTTCGTGATGATCTCCCGTCATTAAAATTTCAGTTCCGTAATAAATTTGGGGTACGCCTCTTGCCGTTAATAAAAAGGCAATAACTTGTTTATATTTATTTATATCGTTTTTGCAAAATGTAAAAATACGGGTAACGTCATGATTATCTGCAAATATCATGTTAGTTTTAGGGTTATCGTACAAATAATCTCTTGCTACGGTATTGTATAATTCATAAATACCTTTGTAATCCGAATAAACATTGTTTAATGTTGATTGAATCGGGAAATCGGTAATATATTCCAACTCGGATTTAAACCCGTCTCTATTGTTATTTCCTTTTTTCCAATAAGCAATAATTTCGGGGTCATTCATCCATACTTCACCGACAATAAATAAATCAGGGTATTCTTTCTTAATTATTTTTAGCCAATCGTTCATAAAATCTTTATAATTATATTGGTATGTATCCATTCGTATTCCGTCAATACCGGCATATTCAACCCACCATAAAGTGGTTTGGATTAAATATTTCGCGACTAAAGGATTTTCTTGGTTCAAATCCGGCATCCATTTATCAAACCAACCTTTATTCATCCTGTTTTTATCAAAAGTGCTGGCGTATAAATCGGGTATAACAGTACCGTTAAAATTGCTGTACGTAAACTGATCCCAAGTATGTACCCAATTTTTTGCCGGTTTATCTTTAGTCCAAAAATGTCCTTCACCGAATTGATTAAATACCATATCTTTTATTACTGCAATCCCGTTTTTATGGCTTTGGGCAACTAAATTTAAATACTCTTCATTTGTACCAAATCGTCTGTCAATATTATAAAAATCGGTAATTGAATAACCATGGTACGAATAGATAGGCATATTGCTTTGAAGCATTGGCATAGACCAGATTGCTGTAAATCCCATTTCTTTAATGTAATCTAATTTACTTACAATACCGGCAATATCGCCGCCGTGTCTAAAACGAACATCACTTCTATCGGCTTTTTGAAAATACCCCTTTATACTATCGTTGTTTTTGTTTCCGTTAACAAATCTATCAGGCGTAATTAAATAAATTACGTCTTTTGCGTTAATTTCAAGTCGCTTATAATTTGTATTTTTTGCACGTAATTCGTAACTGAATTTGAAGGATTTTTTTCCTTTATCGAATGAGAATAACAATAAACCCGGTTTTGCGGTTTTTTCAATTTTTAAATTTATAAATAAATAATTTTTGTTGTCTGTAGTATCAACTCCCGTAATTTTTACCCCGTCATAGGTTAGCGTAGGAGTATATAAGGCAATATCTTTGCCGTGCAGCATTAACTGAAAATCTTGATATTCCATTCCGGTAAACCAGAAAGGAGGTTCAATATTTTGTAATTGGTTTTGTGCTGTTATTAGTGAACATATAAATAATATAAAAAATAATAATTTACTCTTCTTCATCTTTTTACCGAAATGTTTTTGTTTAACCTTTAAATATACAAAAATATGCGAAAATAATTATAAGTTATTGTG
>CALGLM010000180.1 GCA_937930275.1 uncultured Ignavibacteria bacterium | reverse complement strand
TACAATGGTAATTGGACATTTTGCATATATGACATTTTTTTCACTTAACCTTGAAGATACAATAGCTTGCGCACCAATTACACAGTTATCTGGGATAATTGAGCCTTTTAGAATAATACTTCGACAACCTATCCAAACTTTATCTCCAATTATTATTTCTTTATCTTCATTTATCGGAATCCCAGCAGTATTCTTGATGAAATGAAAATCAGAATCCATTATTAAAATATCCCAAGATAGTAAACAATCATTTCCAAAAGTGATTTTAAATCGTGATATAATTGAAGAATGTGCCGTGATAGTAAAATTTTTACCAAATCTGATTAAAGATCCTTTTGCAGAGGATATCCTACTCCCATGTCCTATTTTAACTCCCTCATCAAATTCTATAACTCCTTCTATATAAAGTAATGTTCTTTGATAATCTTTATCAAATATTCCAACATTACCGTAACCAATTCTAATCATTCCTGGATAAATAGGTTTGTTTATCAACACGCTTCCGCTAAGCTTTAATATTTTAACGTTTGGAGCTAAAAATATGGGTAATTTAATCGCTTCAAAAAAATCAAAGTACCTAAAATTTATTCTTAAAGTATTAAGATTTAAATATTTTACGATTTTAATAATAAATTTACATTTTTCTAAAACTATTTTCATCTGTGTCACATAATAATAAACAAAATAATTTATACGCCAACCCAATTCCTTCTTCTAAATCGGTTTTGGCTACCCATCCTAATTTATTTATACGGCTGACATCCATAAGTTTACGGGGAGTGCCGTCCGGTTTTGTGGTATCAAATTTAATTTCACCGGTGTAACCAACAACTTTTTTAACAATATGTATAAGTTCGGCAATTGTTAAGTCTTTACCGGTACCAATGTTAATATGTGTAATACCTTGTTCGTAAATATCTTTTGCATCTATGTTATTAAGCAAAAAGTAAATAGCATCTGCAAGGTCATCTACATACATAAACTCACGTAAAGGAGTGCCTGTACCCCAAACCTCAACAAAAGGCGCTTTATTTATTTTTGCTTCGTGTGTTTTGCGTATTAAAGCCGGTAACACATGGCTTGTATTTAAGTTATAGTTATCGTTAGGTCCATACATATTAGTAGGCATTAACGAATAAAAATTACTGCCATATTGTTTATAATAATTTTCACACATTTTAATGCCGGCAATTTTTGCTATAGCATAAGGTTCGTTGGTATATTCCAAATAACCGCTAAGTAAGTATTCTTCTTTTAAGGGCTGCGGAGCTAATTTTGGGTAAATACAACTGCTTCCCAAAAACAGTAGTTTTTCAACTCCGTAAACATGTGCTGCATGTATTAAGTTAGCCTCAATCATCAAGTTATCGTAAATAAACTCGGCACGATAAGTATTATTAGCCAGTATTCCGCCAACTTTTGCGGCTGCAACTATTACAACATTTGGTTTTTCAGTTTCAAAAAACTTATTTACTGCAGATTGGTCTCTTAAATCCAGATCGTTAAGATCTTTGCAAACAATATCGTATTCATTAGTTTGGGTAAACTTTCTTAAAATGGCGCTACCAACCATTCCGGTGTGCCCGGCAATGTATAGTTTTTTCATCTTTATTTGTGTAACAAGTGACGCGTGACGCGTAACAAGTTTTTTAATTTGCAGCTTTTAATGATTTAATTAAACCGACTAACATATTTCTGATATCAGCAATTCTTTCTGTTAAAAGTTTTAATGTGTTTTCTGATATTAAATTTAGATTTTTTGCAATAATTAGTTGCGTTTCAATTTCTGCACATGAACCTTGAGCAATGTATAAAAATTGAATAAATTCCTTATTATGATTTCGAGCACTTCCTTCTGCAATATTTGAAGGAATTGAAACAGCAGCTCTGCGTAACTGACTCGTCAATCCAAATAATTCCTCTTTAGGGAATTCTTTAGTTAATGTATAAATATCTGTAACAAGTTCAATACTTTTTTGCCAAACATGTAAATCTTTATGACATTTCATATTTAATCAGTACAATTTAATGGTAAAAACTTGTCACTTGTCACGCGTTACGCGTCACTCCGCACTCAAAATCCTCTCTTTCCAACTTTTTCAACATCGGAAGAGACCATTATTTTAACTAGTTCTTCAAACTTTGTTTTTGGTTGCCATCCAAGTTTTTCTTTAGCTTTTGTTGCATCTCCTATTAAGATGTCAACTTCTGTTGGACGATAGTATTTAGGCGATACCTCAATTACAATGTCACCTTGTTTTAGTGATGTGCTTTCAACTAATAGTTTAGATTTATCTATATTGGCAATAATTCCTTTTTCGTTTTCTTTTTCCCCCTGCCATGCTATTTCAATTCCGGTATGGACAAAAGCTTTTTCGCAAAATTCGCGGATTGTGTGGGTTTCGCCTGTGGCAAGAACAAAATCTTCGGCTTTATCTTGCTGCATTATTCTCCACATTCCTTCGCAATATTCGGGAGCGTAACCCCAATCGCGTTTGCTATCTAAATTTCCAAGCACTAAAGTATCTTGCAAACCGTATAAAATTCTACCTAAAGCGCGTGTAATTTTACGAGTTACAAAAGTTTCGCCTCTTCTGGGCGATTCATGATTAAATAAAATACCGTTGCAGGCAAATAAATCGTATGCTTCGCGGTAATTTACAATAATCCAATATCCGTAAAGTTTTGCAACACCATATGGTGAACGGGGATAAAAAGGAGTAGTTTCTTTTTGGGGTATTTCCTGTACTTTACCGTATAATTCGCTTGTAGATGCTTGGTATAGTTTTGTCTGTTTTCCGATTCCGACTTCTCTAATTGCATCTAAAAAGCGTAAAGTACCTAAAGCATCAACTTGTGCAGTATAATCCGGTACTTCAAACGAAACTTTTACGTGGCTTTGAGCAGCAAGGTTATAAATTTCGTCGGGTGCTATTTCTTCAAGTATTCTGTTTAAATTACTTGTATCAACAACATCTCCGTGATGTAAAAAGAAACGACCACGATAGTTTTTATCGTTATAAATGTGGTCGATTCGTCCGGTGTTAAACGAGCTGCTACGGCGAATAATACCGTGGACTTCGTATCCTTTCTCCAATAATATTTCGGAAAGGTAACTACCGTCTTGTCCTGTAATACCTGTAATAAGTGCTTTTTTCATAATCCCGTGACGAGTAACGCGTTACGTGTTACGTGTTTTTAGTTAATGTTTGTCCAAATTTCTAACAAACCAAGTTTAATTAAATTTTGTTCTATAAATTGAAAATCTATTTTACCATTAAAATGTTGTAAAACACCTTTAATATCGCTTAAATGCTTAGATGATCCGCCTTCACGATAAAACTCTATTTTCTTAATAATTACATACTCGGGTGGAGCAACTGATATTTCTGAACCAAAAAAAATAAAACGCCTTTTGTTTTCTAATGCCCAATTAAGTAAATTATCTTTGCCGATAAAGTAAATATCAGCTTTAAATCCCGAAGAATGTTCAATAATATTTATATGCCCTCTATTGTATCTTTTTATTTCATCAACAATTACTTCCTTTGGAGGCATGTAATATTTTTCAAAAGGAAAAAGAGAGTAAAACTTATCTATTTGATGTTCACTCAAAGATATAACAAGATCAATATCATTTGTAAGGCGTGGTTCTCCGTAAATAATTGTAGCAACCGAGCCGGTCACACAATAATTGATGTTGTTCTCTTCCAGTATTCTTAAATAAACATCAAAAAGATTAATTTGTTGCATGTCTAAAAATCTTTTTTACTTTTTCGGTAATTTCTTCGTCTGATAATTCGGGATTAAAATGCTTGATTGATGCAAATTTTAAATCCCAAGCAAACCAATATAAGTTTAATGCTTGTTCAAGCTTTTTACCGTAGATAGGTTTCTTTAACTCCTCTTGAACGGCAGCACTTTTTTCGGGATCTATTTTTAAGTAATATGATTCAAACATTTTAGTTGTTAGTGACTAGTCAATTGTGAATAGTGAATAGTATATTAAAGATTGAAGTATTTTTTAATACTATAAAAGTAACTTGTTAAGTTGTCCTTTAATGATATAATTTTATTAATTCTTGTAATATTTAGATCGGGTTTGGTATCATAATTATGGGCTATTTCATTACGTAAATTTCGTAATTCATCCCATTTTTCATAATTACTTATAATTCCGATTTTTTCAAGTTTATTAAATATGTCTATAAAAGACTTATCGAAAACATCTTCGCCTGATTTATATAAACATAACCTAAAAAGAGATCTACCAAGTGTGTCTTGTAATGATGAAAATCTAAATAAATAACTGTCAATTAATTTTACATTTTCTTCATTATTAAATGTTGCTTCCGTAATTGGTATAATTACTTTTAATTCTTCTGCGTATTTTTCCACCCAAGTAAGGTGAGTTTTAGCAACTTCAAATACGGCAGAAAATTGATTATCATACTTATTCAAAGTAAAATACCTTCTTTTTTGGCAACCTGATATATTAATAAATCGTCTGTATTATTATTTATTACTATATCTATCTTTTGTTCGCCTAAATTTTTATGTAAAAAACTTAACATCTTTAATTTATTTTCTAATATTTCGGATGTTAAATTGGTTTCCACATATAAATCAATATCTCCGCCCCTTTTATCATCATTTACCCTGCTTCCGAATAAGTAAACTTTTGACTCTTCGCCAAAATACTTAACTGTTGCCTCTTTTATTTTATCTATGTATAAATTACTTAGTCTCACAAATATTGTCTAAAACTATTATTCAGTAAGTTCTTTCTCGATGTTGTTTTTAAGCTCAATAAATGCAGATAAATAAGCGGGCATTTTATCTAATATTAGATTTATTTCATACAAATTATAAACATGGGATGCCAAATTGCGGGTCTCAATTATCTCAAGCCAAATTTCTTCAGATGATATTAACTTTGCCGAAAAAGCTTCCTTAAAACAATTTCGCGGAAACTTACAGATAATCCCTTTATATTCAAGCAACCGTTTAATTGCTTTCCAACTCATTTCATAAGTCAGTTCAAATCTCTTAATAACCAGTTCCGGATAAATTTCATCATCAATTATTTGATAATTAGCTTTATCAACAACCGTTACTTCAAACTTTTTAAGCACATTATTAAAATTGTATAAACCGTCCTGTGCTCTTATTAAAATTGACTGACTATATATTACTTTGCCTTCCGATTTTACTCTTGCCTTAAACCGTTCCTCGCAAAAAGCTAAATTTTTAACATCTATTTTTACTAAGGTGTTTAACTTTTCTATTTCAGATATTATTAAAGAAATATCATCAAATTTTTTATCTTCAAAAGCAATATCTATATCTTCAAAATCTTTTCCGCCATTTCTAACAAATGAGCCATAAATATAAATAGACTCAGGATTGGACTTGCTTAAAATAATATTTTTGATATTGTTTATTAAGTCTAAGTACATTTAATATATCGAAATATTGGGTGTTTGCCGATTTAGTGATATTGTACACATGTTTATACAGCTCCGCCACATAAGTCACATATCTTATTAGGCAATAGGGAATCATCCCTCAGTAAAACTATTTTAGACATATTACAATATTATTTTTGCCAGAGCATTAAAATTAACAAAAATTCAAATAACATGCAATAAAAACAAAAGAATAAATAATAAATTAATGGATTTCCCTAAACTTTTGAAAGTTCCTTAGCTCTATTAGCCGCTGAGGAAATAGCTTGTACAATAATTTCTTCGGTTTTATTTGTATTAAATACTTTTAATGCTGCTTCTGTCGTTCCCCCTTTAGAGGCAACTTTTGAAATCAGCTCCTTCAAATCTAAGTTAGTATTATTAAATACGTGATAAGCACCAAGCATTGTTTCTTTAACCAATAATTCGG
>CALGLM010000179.1 GCA_937930275.1 uncultured Ignavibacteria bacterium | reverse complement strand
TGATTAATAAAGTTAGGGAAATGACAGATGCATTTGCCGAAAAAGAAGGAAGACGTCCGCGAATTATGATAGCTAAAATGGGACAAGACGGTCACGACAGGGGTGCAAAAGTTGTTGCAACGGCTTATGCGGATATGGGATTTGATGTTGACATGGGTCCTTTATTCCAAACTCCTGAAGAAACTGCCAGACAAGCTGTAGAAAATGACGTGCATTGCGTTGGTATGAGCTCGTTGGCAGCAGGTCATAAAACATTATTGCCTCAGTTAGTTGAAGAACTTAAAAAATTGGGACGTGAAGATATTATTGTAATTGTAGGCGGAGTAATTCCTGCTCAAGATTACGAATTTTTGTACCAACACGGTGCTTCTGCAATTTTTGGTCCGGGAACTAAAATTCCCTTAGCAGGCTTAAAGATTATGGAAGAAATTAATAAACGATTTTTAAGTTAGTGTTGTGGATAAAATAAAACAAAACGATTCTTACTTGCCCGATTGGGTCCCCGAAAATGCGGGAAATGAATTTGCTATACGAGTTGTTAAAGGTGTAGAAGGGGCTAATATAGCCCCTGAAGCACATCATAAATCACAAAACGTGGGTGCAAGATATAAGCAGCCTACTACAGATGATTTAGTTAAGGGTGTACTAAACGGAGATAGGACACTACTTGCCCGTACAATAACGCTTATTGAAAGCAATTCACCGGCACATAGAGAAAAAGCTCAAGAAATACTAAAACAAATACTTCCGCATTCGGGTAAGTCATTGCGAATAGGTATTACGGGTGTGCCCGGTGCAGGTAAAAGCACATTAATTGAGTCTTTTGGACTATATTTAATTAAAGCCGGATATAAAGTTGCAGTTTTAGCGGTTGACCCGAGCAGTACTGTTACCAAAGGATCAATTTTAGGTGATAAAACAAGAATGGAAAAACTTTCAAGAGAAAATAATTGTTTTATTCGTCCTTCTCCTTCAGGCGGTACTTTAGGGGGCGTTACAAGAAAAAGTCGTGAGACTATTTTAGTTTGTGAAGCGGCCGGTTACGACGTTATTTTAATTGAAACAGTAGGAGTTGGACAAAGTGAGGTAACCGTTCGTTCAATGGTGTATTTTTTCTTACTTGTTCTGATTGCGGGTGCCGGTGATGAATTGCAGGGAATAAAAAAAGGTGTAATTGAACTTGCGGATGCTTTATTAATTAATAAGGCTGACGGCGATAATATTCATAAGGCAAAAATTGCTGCTGCCGAATATAGGAACGCCTTGCACTATTTACAACCCGCAACAAGAGGCTGGAAAACGGGTGCTTATACCGCAAGTGCCTTAACAGGTGAAGGGATTGATAGTTTATGGAGTGTTATTAAAAGTTTTGAAAAACAAACAAAAGAAAGCGGAATTTTTGAAGATAGAAGAAAAAAACAACTGCTGGAATGGACTTTTAGTATGATTGAAGAAAGATTAAAAGATAAATTTTATTCTCATCCGAATATTAAAGAAATTATTCCCTTTACAAAAGAGGAAATTCTTAGCGGTAAAAAGTTGCCGACATCAGCAGCCGAAAGCCTGCTTAAAATGTTTTTTGGAGAATAACCCTTTTTTGTTTTATTTAAAGTTGAGAACTTTTTTATATAAACCAATTGTTACATAAATAAAAAGGAGATGAAAAATGAAATGTCCGGTATGTGATGTTGATCTGCTTTTAAGTGAACGGCAAGGGGTTGAAATAGATTATTGTCCAAAATGCCGAGGAATTTGGCTTGATAGAGGTGAATTGGATAAAATAGTTGAGAAATATAACAAAGATGATGAAAATAGAGATGCCGACAAACGACTAAAATACGATGACTCGGTAAAATATCAGGATTCTAAAAGTGATGAACATTATCATAAAAACGAAAAGGTATATTATGATAAATACGGAAGGCCAATAAAGAAAAAAGGCGGTTTTTTTGATGTTTTTGGGGATATTTTCGATTAACAATTAAAAGTTATTAATTTTCTTCAAATTTATATTCAACTGTTTCTTTATTTAAGGCAATAGCTAAATATTTAATGGATTTGCCTTTTTTAAGATACGGAGCAAAATATTCTTTTGTTTTTATTTGATTAATTGCCGTATTTAATAACTCTTCAACGTTTTTATTATCTGATAAATACTTAAATTCAATTATATAGATGACTTCTTCAAATTCTATTACTCCGTCAATTCGTCCTTTATTTGTACTTACTTCCAAATCCATTTCAATGCCTGTAAGCTCCATTATTAGATAAAACAAAGAATGATAATAAGCTTCGTTGGCTATATGTAGTTGATACGGAATACTTGAAAAAATGCTTTTTAAATACTTAAAAAACCCGTTCAAATCATTATTCATAAGAGATAAGCGTAAATAAGTATTTAAGTAACCTAAGTCACCTGGTGATTTTTCAACAAATGTAGCAGCAATATAAGATAAAAATGCATCCTTAACTTCTTTATTCGGATAACCTAAAGTATAAATATTATTTATAAAGTCATATTCTTTTACTGTTAAATAACCGGTTTGAAAAAGCAACGGACGAAAATCTATAATATCAATTTCTGATTGGTCAAAAAATGTGCTTGCGGTTTTAAATTCTTTTATATCTTCAATAACGGTTTTGCTTTCTCTAAACTTCTCAATTAAAAAAGTAGGAGTACCGGATGAGAACCAAAAATTATCAAACTTATAAGAATTAAAAAAATTGAGAATTGAAAATGGGTTATATAATTTATTAACTCCGTCCCAACTATAACCGTTATACCACTCTTTTATCTTTAACTTTAACTCTTCAATTGTTATTCCGTATTCGTCTGCAATTGCGGGTAATCTATCGTCAAAATATTTATTTAATTCATCTTGTGTAATTCCGCATATAGTAGAAAAGTTTCTGTCTAAAGTAATGTCGTATAAATTATTTAACCCCGAAAATACCGAAACTTTGCTAAATTTAGATACACCGGTTAATAAACAAAACTTTATATGCTCGTCATAATCTTTAATTAACCCATAAAATTCCCTCAAAACATTTCTATTCAGTTTAGATTTATCTTTATCGGTTATATAATCTATAATCGGTTTATCATACTCATCAATTAATATAACAACCTTGTTGGTTTTACTCAATTTTGTAAGCAATTGCTTAAAAGCCAATATTATCGTCTTTTCTGTTATGCTTATATTATAATCTAAGCCGATTTCTATAAGCTGTTTTGTAATTTCCTCTCTAAATATCTCTTCAGATTGGCTATAAGTAATAGAAGAAAAGCTAAAAGAAATAACAGGATACGCAATCCAGTCTATTTTATCATAAATATATAAACCCTTAAATAATTCCTTATTTCCTTTGAATATTTCTTTTAGTGTAGAAACAAGCAATGATTTACCAAAACGGCGCGGACGTGAAAGAAAAAAATATTTCCCTTTTTTCAATAAATTGTAAATAGATTCTGTTTTATCAATATACAAATAGTCTTTTTCAATTATTTCGCTAAATGTTTGTATTCCTATCGGTAAATTTTGCATATTATTAACTTATAAATATTTTGCAAGAACCAATGTAATCTGACCATTGTTAAATTAATTAAAAGTAATTATAAATATAAAAAAATCAAATTTAATAAGATAATATATAAAAAACTTAAATAGCAAAAAAGTATTGCTCTTTTAAATAAATACTTATATATTAATAGTTCAATAAGTTTAAAATTAACAACATAGAGGAAGATATGTTTGACCCAAACTATAAGTTTACAGTTGTAGAAAGATTTTTGCAATATGTTAAATATGATACTAAATCTGATGAAGAATCACAAACTTTTCCAAGCGACCCTAAACAGTTAGAATTATCTAAAGCGTTAGTCGAAGAGCTAAAAAATGTAGGTTTAAATGATGCAGAAATAGATGAAAACGGATATGTATATGCAACACTTCCGGCAAATACGACAAAAAAAGTACCCGTAATTGCGTTTATTGCACATGTGGATACAAGTCCGGCAGTAAGCGGAGAAAATGTAAATCCTATTATACATAAAAATTACCAAGGGGGCGATATAGTACTACCAAAAGATAGTACAAAAGTTATATCACCTAAAGAAAATCCGGTTTTAAACGGAATGATTGGTTATAGTATAATTACGACTGACGGTACTACGTTATTGGGAGCTGACGATAAAGCCGGCATTGCTGAGATTATTGATGCAATAAATTATTTAGTTACACATCCGGAAATTAAACACGGAACAATTAAAGTTTGTTTTACCCCCGATGAAGAAGTTGGAAGAGGTACCGAAAAAATTAACTTAGAAAAATTAGGTGCTGATTTTGCCTACACTATTGACGGCAGCACGCGGGGTGAAATTGAAACTGAAACATTTAGCGCTGATGCGGTAGTTATTAAATTTTACGGTAAAAATGTTCATCCGGGATATGCTAAAAATATTATGATTAACTCGATAAAAATAGCATCGGAATTTATTGAATCTTTGCCGAAAGATAGATTATCGCCTGAAACTACAAGCGGTAGAGAGGGTTATGTTCATTGTACATCTTTTAACGGTAACGAAGATTTAACGACATGCAAATTTATTATTCGTGATTTTATTGATGAAAACTTAGTTAAGTATGAAAATATTCTTAAAGACTTAGCCGAAAAAGCAATAGCAAAATATCCCGGCAGCAAAATGGAATTTCAGGTTATTAATCAATACAGAAACATGAAACAAGTCTTAGATAATCATCCGGAAATTGAAGCTTATGCAATTGAATCTTTGAAGAAATTAGATATTGAACCGATTCAATCTGCAATAAGAGGCGGGACTGACGGAAGCAGATTAAGTTTTATGGGTTTACCTACTCCTAATTTGTTTGCAGGCGGACATAATTTTCACGCTTACACCGAGTTTGTAGCTATAGAAGATATGGAGATGTCGGTAAAAAATATAGTTACTTTAAGTTCAATATGGGAAGAAAAAGCATAATATAAAATAAACGGTCACCAAAAGTGACCGTTTCCTTTATGGAGAAAATGAATAATCAAGAAATTAAAATACTGATTGTAGAAGATCAATTAACCGATGTTGAGCTGGCATTGCGTGAATTGCGTAAAGACGGAATGAACTTTACGTATAGACATGTTTATGAAAAGGAGAGCTTTCTTAAAAATCTTTCCGAATTTGAACCTGATATTATCTTATGTGATTATTCAATGCCTTCTTTTGACGGAATGAGTGCATTGCGGTTGGCAAGAGAAAAATCGCCTGTTATTCCGTTTATTATTTATACCGGTTCAATAAACGAAGAAACGGCTGTTAAATGTATGAGGGAAGGAGCCAATGATTATATTATTAAACAATTTAGAACACGACTCCCGCTTTCTATTAAATCTGCAATAGATCAAAGTAAATTACTAAAAGAAAAACAAATAGCTGAAGAAGAATTAAAGAAGAGTGAGGAAAAATATCGTGCATTATCAGAAAATGCACTTGATATTGTATATAGATTTAACATATCTCCTTACGCTAAGTTTGAATATGTAAGCCCGTCATTACAAAAAATTACCGGAATACATCCAAATGAATTGTATTCGGATTACAATAAAGGGCTCTTTTTACTAAATTTGGGAAGTTATGACTTTTCAAATAAAGAAAATATTATCAAAGAGTATAAATCGGGCTATATTTATAGCTTTGTGAAAGATAACGGTGAAACAGTATATATTGAAACTAAAAATGAAATATTTGTTGAAAACGAAATCCCGATTTCTATACAGGGAATAGCACGTGATGTTACTCAACGAATCATTTTTCAACAACAATTAAAAAAATCGGAAGAAAGTTATAGGGTGTTGTTTGATAATAATCCGCACTCAATGCTTGTATATGATATCAACAATAATATAGTTATTGATGTTAATGATACCGCAGTTAATGAGTTTGGCTATACAAAAGAAGAATTCATATTAAATAACGTTAATTTTATATTGGAAAACATCTCGGAAAAGTGCTTTTCTCACTCGCTTGAAAGTGAATATCAAAAAGCCTCGAATATAAAACTTAAAAAGAAAAACGGGGAAATATTTTTTGCCGATATAACTACTCATAGCTTAATTTATAAGGGGTTTAACGCAAAAATTGCCTTAATAAATGATGTTACTCAAAAAGTAATAGCAGAACAAAAACTTATTGAAGCAAAATTGAACGCTGAAAAAGCCGATAAATTGAAAACAAATTTTTTAGCTCAAATGTCACACGAAATTCGCACACCGATAAACGTAATTATGAATTTTGTGGGTTTATTAAAAGATATTGTAAAAGCTGAAGGAGAGAACGAACGTACAATTAAAATTGCGTTTAACGCTATTTCAAAAGCTAATATGCGAATTATCCGGACTATTGATTTAATTTTAAATATGTCGGAACTTCAAGTGGGTGCTTATACACCTCATGTTAGAAAATTAAAGCTTTTTCCGGATGTATTGGATACCATTATTCCCGATTTTAATAATGAAATTAAAGAGAAGAAGTTGAGTTTTAACGTAAACTGTACAGTTAAAGATGATTCATTTATGGGTGATAGTTATTCGGTTTCTCAAATTTTTATTAATTTGTTGGATAATGCAATAAAATATACAAAAAACGGTTCGGTTAACCTGGATGTATCATGTTCTAATGAATTATTAACAGTAGAGATAAGTGATACCGGAATTGGAATTTCCGAAACATATATGCAAAACTTATTTAAGCCGTTTAGTCAGGAAGATGAAGGTTACACAAGAAAATATGAAGGAAACGGATTAGGATTAGCTTTGGTAAAAAGGTATTGCGAATTAAATAATTGTCAGATATCTGTAAGTAGCAAAAAAGGGGAAGGTACAAAATTTACATTAAATTTTAAGAAGAGTTAAAAGTAATTGTATGAAAAGATGGACTTTAGAAAATAAAAAAGCTGTTGTAACAGGGGGAACCAAAGGGATAGGTAAAGCTATTGCAGAAAAACTTTTAGCCTTTGGAGCAGAAGTTTTAGTAGTTGCACGAAACGAAAAAGATATATCTGAATTATTAGATATTTGGGATGAAAAAGGTTTTAACGCTTACGGAATAGCTGCCGATACAAGTACTAACTTGGGAAGGAAAAAATTATTTGAAAAAGTGGATTATTTATGGAGTAATTTAGACATCCTTGTGAATAATGTCGGTACAAATATTCGTAAAAAAATAAATGATTATACACAAGATGAATACGATAAAATAATAAACACAAATTTACATGCAACTGTGGATATATGTCGTAATTTATATCCAAAGCTTAAGGCATCAAAAAGTGCTTCGATAGTAAATATTGCTTCTGTTGCGGGAATCACTTTTATGAGAACCGGAATTCCGTACGGAATGACAAAAGCGGCCCTCGTACAGTTGGGAAAAGGATTAGCATGTGAATGGGCAATTGACGGAATTAGAGTTAATACGATTGCGCCATGGTATATTGATACTCCTTTGGTTGAGCCTGTTTTAAGTAACAAAGAGTATCTTGACGAGGTAATAGGCAGAACACCTATGCGCCGAATCGGAAAACCTGAGGAAGTTGCCGACTTAGCAGCATTTTTATCAATGCCTGCCTCATCATATATAACCGGTCAATGTATTGCTGTTGACGGCGGGTTTTCTATTTACGGATTTTGATCTCCGTATCCGTATATTCCTAATGTTATTGATGAAGGATATTCTCTACCGTAATATATTCTATTGGTTACGTTAATAAAATCGTTTTCTTTCGCTTCAAATATATTCATAAATTTATTCGGATTTATATCGAAAAAAGGAAACATGCTATTTTGTATCTGAATCATTATTTTATGACCGCGCTTAAATGTATGTAAAATATCTTGAAGTTTTATTGTTACTTTTGTAACTTTACTTGGTGTAAAAGGTTCAGGTACAGATAGATTATTTCTAAATTTACCGCGTAACATTTCATATCTAACCAATCTCTGATATCCTCCTAATTCAACATCATTTCCTGTGTCTGTTTCAGCATTTTCCGGATAAACGTCAATTATTTTTACCACCCAATCGCAGTCGGTACCGGTTGTTGATACAAATAAATCGGCATAAATCGGACCGGCAACTGTCATATTTTCACCAAGATAATCAGAAGTAAATGTAATTACGTCCGGTCTTGTAAATGCAAATCGTTGATCAGAGATCATAAAATCTCTAACATACATATTTCTGCTATCATGAAATTTTGAATAGTAAGGAACAGGGTTTTTAGGATTAACGCAATACTCTATAAACCCTTTTTTATTGTTATCATTGCTATAAGTAAGTTTATTCCCTTCAGATAAGTACAAATACTTTGTTAAAGTATTCTTTGGCTCCCAAGTTTTAAAGGTGTTCCATTTGTTTAAACCGGTATCAAAAATTAAAGCTTCATAATTTGGTTTTACTCCTTTTCCTTTTAAGTAATAATTAAAAAAGGGAAGTTCTACTTCTTTTTCAAAATATTCGCTTGTCTTAGCTCCAAAACTAAAATCACCTAATTTATCACCCGAATTACGGCTCCATGCCCCATGTGTCCATGGACCTATGATAATTCTATTTTCGTTATTTAGGGAATTCTTTTCAATGGACTTGTAAATATTTATCGGACCATACAAATCTTCGGCATCATAAAATCCTCCGACAACCAGTACCGCCGGGTTAGTTTTCTCAAGATGCGGTAAAATATTTCTGGCTTGCCAATAGTCATCATAAGTATCGTGTTTAATAACATCATTCCAAAAATTAATCTTATTTTTATAGTACTTGCTATTTATGTTGCTTAATGGACCTAAATTAATAAAAAATGTGTACATATCAGGGGAATCATATTGCATTCTGGGGGGCCACTCGGTTGTCAAAGAATCTCGTTTTACGCCAAATCCGGCAAAAAAGTCAAAAACCATTGAAAGAGATAAAGCACCGTTATGATGCATATCATCTCCGATAAACCAATCGGCAATAGGAGCTTGAGGCGAAACTGCTTTTAATGCCGGATGAGAGTCAATTAATCCCATAGCGGCATAAAATCCCGGGTAAGAAATGCCAAACATTCCTACTTTACCGTTATTGTTTTTAACGTTTTTCACTAACCAATCAATTGTATCGTAAGTATCTGATGATTCGTCAATATCATTATTGCTTTTTTTATCTTTGATATATGGACGCATATCTAAAAATTCTCCTTCGCTCATAAAGCGTCCTCTAACATCTTGCAAAACAAATATATATTTTTCTTTAATTAAATACTCATTTGTCAAGTCTTCTCTAAAAGTAAAACTATCGTAAGGTGCTACAGTATAAGGCGTGCGCATTAAAAGGATAGGATACTTTTCTGAAGTATCTTTGGGAGTATAAACAACTGTGAATAATTTAGCCCCGTCTCTCATCTCAATTCTATAAATGGATTTTGTATAGTTTTGACTAAAATAACCGGTATTATCAGCATAAATAAATGAGAATAAACCTAAAATTATATAAACATAAATAAATTTTTTTAACATTTTAATCTCTGTAAAGTGATTGTAAGTTAATCTGTTTTTTTAATAAATAATCTTTTTTAACTGCAACACCCAGACCTAAATAATTTTTGTTCTCTCTTTTCTTTATTTCTTCATACTGTTCAATAAACTCAAAACAAACATACTTTGTTTGGTGTTCTTTAATTTCGTTCCATATCTTATTAACACCCGGGCAGTTATCGTTACTAATATCATGTAAAGCAATTATACTTGCGTTATTATGTACTGAATTGTAATCATATCTACATCCTTGTTCTGAATGGTCTGCATCAATTAGAACAAAATCAATCTGGGATATCTCATTTAAAAATTTCCTAAATTCGGAAGTAAGAGAATTTATTTTTATAAACTTACTATTTCCCGAATTATAATGTTTTGCAAGAGTAGGCGAGTATCCTATGTCAATTGCATAAGTTTTTACTTTAGAGTTAAATTTTTTTAAGTATTCGGTTGTGATAACAAAAGTACCTCCGTGTCTTACTCCGATTTCCATATAAGTGTCAATCCTCAATTTGCTTAATAACACTAAATACTTTGCAAACTGAATAGGATATTGGCAATAAAATAAACCAAAGCCGGTCAAATCTTTGGGAAACATCTTAGGACGTTCATTATTTATTCCCATTAAGGGGAGTACGTTATATTGCAAAAAGTTTGAGTCACTTAATTTTGCAGAATCGGCATTTTTAATTAAATCTAATTTCGATAAATCTATTTCCCTATGTTTTTGAAGACTTAAATAAATGTGAAGCGCTTTTGTGTATATAGAATTAAATAATTTAGTCATTATTAGTCGTTGTCATTGTAATTTAAAATCGGGCGTAACCATTTTTCTGTTTCCTTAAAATTCATTCCTTTACGAATGCTGTAATCCGCAACTTGGTCTTTGCTTATTTTGCCTACACCAAAATATTTTGATTTGGGATGAGCAAAATAAATTCCGCAAACGCTTGCAGCCGGATACATAGCCAAACTTTCTGTCAATTTAATTCCGATACCTTCTTCAATATTCAACAATTTAAATATTGAAAGTTTTTCCGTATGATCGGGTTGTGCAGGATAGCCGGGGGCAGGGCGAATTCCGTTGTATTTTTCTGCAATCAATTCATCATTGGTTAAATTTTCGTCTTTTGCATAACCCCAATATTCTGTTCTAACTTTAAAGTGTAAGTACTCAGCAAAAGCTTCAGCCAATCTATCGGCTAAGGCTTTAATCATTATTGAGTTATAATCATCATGATCTTTTTCAAACTTTTCTAACGATTTTTCAATTTCTAAACCTGCCGTAACTGCAAACATACCGATATAATCTGTATTTCCAAATTCCTTTGGCATAATAAAATCGGCTAAAGCTAAATTAGGTTCACCTTTTGCCTTTTTTATTTGCTGCCTGATTGTATGTAAAACTCCGATTATTAATTCTCTATCAATATCTCCGTAAATTTCTATATCATCATTAACCGAATTTGCAGGGAATATACCAATTGTTCCTTTAGCAATCAATAAATTTTCTATTATGATTTTATCGAGCAAAATGTTTGCATCGTCAAAAATCTTTTTTGCTTCGGTTCCGTAATTTTCGTTTAAGAATATCTCGGGATATTTTCCTTTTAATTCCCATGTGCTAAAAAACGGCGTCCAGTCAATATACTCTCTAATTTTTTCTAAAGGCACTTTATCGAATAAAGCAATTCCTTTTAATTTTGGTTTGGAAGGTATGTAGTTGTTCCAGTCTAAAGATAATTTATTTTTGCGTGCATCTTCTAATGTTATAAATTCTTTTTGGTTACTTTTTTTTGCGTGATTATCTCGTATTACATCATATTCCGATTTAATTTTTTCAATAAATGGTGTTTTGTTATCAGAGTTTATTAAATTGCCGGCTACCCCTACGCTTTTAGATGCATCCAAAACGTGAATTGTTGGTCCGCTATAATTCGGGGCAATTTTTACTGCGGTATGTACTCTACTTGTTGTAGCTCCGCCAATTAATAAAGGAAGTTTAAGGTTTAGTCTTTCCATCTCTTTAGCAATATGTACCATCTCGTCAAGCGAAGGAGTAATTAATCCGCTTAAACCAATTATATCAACATTTTTTTCTATTGCCGTGCTCAAAATTTTATCTGAAGGAACCATTACTCCAAGGTCAATAATATTGTAATTATTACAACCTAAAACAACACCTACAATATTTTTACCGATATCGTGCACATCTCCCTTTACGGTTGCCAACAAAATCGTTCCGTTGTTGCTCGTATCTCCGCTTTTTAATTTCTCTTCTTCAATATAAGGGATTAAATAAGCAACTGCTTTTTTCATTACTCGTGCACTTTTTACAACTTGTGGTAAAAACATTTTGCCGCTTCCGAATAAATCTCCAACTACATTCATAGCATCCATTAAAGGACCTTCTATTACTGCAAGAGGAGAACCTATTTTCTTCCTTGCTTCTTCTGTATCTGCTTCGATGTGTTCTACAAGCCCTTTTATTAAAGCATGCTTTAATCTTTCTTCAACAGATTTTTGCCTCCACTCTTCGGTTAATACTTCTGTTTTTTCTTTTTTCTTTATTGTTTCGGAAAATTCGAGTAATCTTTCTGTTGCATCAGGTCTACGGTTCAAAACTAAATCTTCGGTTAACTTTAGCAAATCTTTTGGAATTTCTTCGTAAACCGCAAGTTGTCCCGCATTTACTATTCCCATATCCATACCTGCCGCAATTGCATGATACAAAAAAACCGAATGCATAGCTTCTCTAATTTCATCATGTCCGCGAAATGAAAATGATACGTTACTAACTCCGCCGGAAATTTTAGATAGAGGAAATTTCTTTTTTAAGTATTTTGTAGCGTTAATAAAATCAACGGCATAGTTATTATGTTCTTCTATTCCCGTGCCTATGGCAAAAATGTTGGGATCAAAAATAATATCTTGAGGCGGAAATCCGACTTTTTCGGTAAGTAATTTAAATGCACGTTCACAAATAGCAGTTTTACGTTCAAAGCTATCTGCTTGTCCTTTTTCGTCGAATGCCATTACAATAACTGCTGCACCGTATTTTTTAATTTTTTTTGCATGTTCAATAAATATTGATTCACCCTCTTTTAGGCTAATACTATTAACAATTCCTTTTCCTTGCAAACATTTTAATCCGGCTTCAATTACCTCCCATTTGCTGCTATCAAGCATAATAGGAAGTTTTGCAATATCCGGTTCTGATGCAAGTAAATTTAAGAATTTTGTGATTGCTGCAACAGAATCAATCATTGCTTCATCCATATTAATGTCCAAAACTTGTGCTCCGTTATCAACCTGTTCACGAGCTACGGATAAAGCGTCTTCGTATTTATTTTCTTTAATTAAGCGAGCAAATTTTCGACTACCTGTTACGTTGGCTCTTTCGCCAATATTTACAAAGTTTACATCTTCCCTAAAAATTAAAGGTTCTAACCCGCTTAAGGCCGTATGTTTATGTTTGGGGGTAATCTTACGTGGTTTATACTTCTCCGGAATTGTAGCAAATTTTGCAATATGGTCCGGAGTTGTACCGCAGCAACCGCCAATTATATTAAAAAATCCGAGTTTAGCATATTCTTCTAATGTAAAAAGCATACTATCAGGACTTTCGTCATATCCGCCAAACTCGTTAGGTAATCCGGCATTAGGATATAAACTTATGTAGCAATCAGCAACTTCCGAAAGTTCTTGAATAAAGGGACGCATCTGTTTGGGTCCAAGTGCACAATTTAATCCTATACTTACCAGATTATTTACGTGTGATAGCGATATATAAAAGGCTTGAGTAGTTTGTCCGGAAAGAGTTCTTCCGCTCTGGTCAACAATAGTTCCGCTTATCATAATCGGAATATCTAAATTTCTTTCATCTATTAATTCTTGAACCGCATACAAGGCAGCTTTGGCATTAAGCGTATCAAAAATTGTTTCCACAAGAAATATATCCGCACCTCCGTCAATTAATCCTTTTGCCTGTTCGTAATACGCTAATTTTAGATCATCAAAAGTAACTGCTCTATAACCGGGATCGTTAACATCCGGAGATAAGGATGCGGTTCTGTTTGTAGGACCTAATGCTCCCGCTACAAATCGCGGTTTATTTGGGTTCATTTTTGTGTATTCTTCAGCAGCCTCTTTTGCAATTTTTGCCGCTTGATAATTTAGTTCGTAAACAATTTGCTCAAGATGATAATCCGCTTGACTAATTGAAGTTCCGTTAAAAGTGTTAGTTTCAATTATGTCGCTGCCGGCTTCAAGGTACAATTTATGTATTTCTTTAATAATATGCGGTTGTGTTAAAGATAAAACATCGTTATTCCCTCGTAAGTCATATCCAAAGTCTTTAAATCTTGTCCCTCTGTAATCGGCTTCGGTTAACCGATGTTTTTGTATCATTGTCCCCATTGCACCGTCTAATACCAATATTCGCTCTTCAAGCAGGTTCTTCAATTCGCTAACAGTCATTTTTAACCTTTTTTATAAATTTAAACATTAATAAATAAAAAATAATTTACTTTAAATAAAGTTATTTTTTTGAACTTTATCAATATATTAATTAAATTAAAGGTTAGTTAAATAAACTATTAGGAGTATAGTATGATAGTTGTAACAGGCGGTGCCGGTTTTATTGGTAGTAACGTTGTTAAAAGATTGAATGAAAAAGGATATAGCAACATTATTATAGTCGATCATTTGAGTGTTGGGGATAAATGGAAAAATATTAACGGTTTAGATTTTGAGGATTTTTACGAAAAAGATAAATTTTATAATCTTTTGGTTAACGAACAAATTCCTTTTAATATGGATGCGGTAATTCACTTAGGCGCTTGTAGTTCTACTACTGAAAAAGACGCTGATTATCTAATACAAAACAATTATAAATATTCGCTTGAATTAGTACGATATTGTTTATTAAGCAGAGCAAGATTTATTTATGCGTCTTCGGCTGCTACTTACGGTGACGGAGAAAAGGGATATTTAGACGATGAAAATAAATTAAACGATTTGCGTCCGTTAAATATGTACGGATACTCTAAACACATGTTTGATTTATGGGCAAGAAAAAATCAAATTGCAAATAAAATTGTAGGCTTAAAATATTTTAATGTCTATGGTCCTAATGAATATCATAAAGGAGATATGAGAAGCGTTGTTCATAAAGCGTTTGAGCAAATTTTAAATGAAGGTAAGGTTAAATTGTTCAAATCTTATAACCCGAATTATAAAGACGGGGAACAAATGAGAGATTTTATTTATGTAAAAGACGCAGTTGAGATGACATTATATTTTCTTGAAAATAGAGATATTAACGGAATTTTTAATATAGGAACCGGTATAAGCAGAACTTGGAAAGATTTAGTAACGGCAATTTTTAATGCTTTGGATAAACCCGTAAATATTGAGTATATAGATATGCCTGATTATTTGATGGGAAAATATCAGTATTATACAAAAGCTGATAATTCAAAATTGTTAAATATAGGTTATCAAAATAAAATTAATACGTTAGAAGAAGGAATAACGGATTATGTTAAAAATTATTTGTTAAAAGAACAATATGTAGGGCTTTGCAAATAATGAAATTAGCAACATTGTGTTATGTGAAAAAAGGTAGTACTACTTTAATGATTCATAGAGTGAAAAAGAAGAATGATTTTCACGAAGGTAAATGGAACGGTTTGGGAGGGAAATTTGAACTCGGCGAAAGTCCCGAAGATTGTGTGATTAGGGAAATAAAAGAAGAAGCAGGACTTGAAATTATTGATCCAAAAATGCATGGATTTATAACTTTTCCTATGTTTGACGGAAAAGATGATTGGTATGTGTTTTTATTTACGGCAGATAAGTTTACCGGTGAATTAATTGACTCGTCTGAAGGAAAACTTGCATGGATTGAAGATGAAAAGCTACTTGATTTAAATTTATGGGACGGGGATAGAATTTTTATCCCCTGGTTGTTTGGTAATAAGTTTTTTAGCGCAAAATTTAATTATTTTAACGGTAAATTTATTGATTATTCGGTTAATTTTCATTAAAAGTTAAGTTGATCAAATACTTGTTAAATATAATTTAAACCCGTTTTTTTATTCGATGCTTAAAAATAACACGATAAATTATAATTATTAGGCAAATACTAAATCCCCATAACAAAAATTGAAAAAAATCTACTAATGATATTTTACAAAATCAGGATAAATATTTAAAGATATAAATTTAAGATATATAGGTATTAAATGAATAAACTAAAAGTATTTCGTGTAATTATTGCAATAGTTTTTTTTATTTCCACACTGGTTTTGTTTTTTGATTTAACACATAATTATCTGGAATTTATTGCTAAACCGATACTATTTATGCAATTTATTCCGTCTATTTTTAAGTTTTTAAGCGGTTTTTCTATACTCGCAATCGGATTTTTAATTGTAATACTACTAACAGGTTTGTTCGGAAGGGTTTATTGTTCGGCAGTATGTCCGTTTGGTATTATGCAAGATGTTGTTACCTTAGTTAGAAAAAAAATAAGCTATAAACATAAGTTCAGATATAAAAAAGAACAAAGGGTTTTACGTTATACATTATTAGTATTAACCGTTCTCACACCATTTTTATCAACAATGATAGTTGTTAATTTATTAGACCCATATAGTAATTTTGGAAGAATTTCGTCACAGTTATTTAGTCCGATTTATATATTTGTAAATAATTTAGTTTCTTCATTATTCGAACTTTTTGGATCGTATTCGGTTCAGCCGGTCAGTTATAAATCAATTAGATTAGACCTTGTAATATTCCCTTTTTTAATGCTATCGTTAGTTATTTATTTAGCATTTAAATTTGGGCGTCTATATTGTAATACAATTTGTCCTGTCGGAACTTTATTAGGGTTAATATCCAAATACTCATTATTTAAAATAAAGATTGAGGATGATAAGTGTAAAAGCTGTGGTAAATGTGAATTTGTATGTAAATCAGAGTGTATTGATAGTAGGAATAAAATAGTAGATTTTAGCAGATGCGTAGGTTGCTTTAATTGTTTATCTGTTTGCTCAAGTAACGGAATTAACTTAAAATTCGATTTTGAAACTAACGAAGTTAAACAAGACGAAAGCAAAAGAAAGTTTATTAAAGATGTATCTATGTTTATAATGGGAACCACAATAATAGCAAAAGCTAATAAGCAATTAAAGACATATAAAGAAAATACTGTACCGGTCAATAAAACTAATTATGCATCACCTGCAGGAAGTTTAGGAATTGAGCACTTTACCGATTTTTGCACATCATGTCATTTATGTATTTCATCGTGTCCGACCGGAGTTTTACAACCGGCTTTTTTAGAACACGGATTAACGGGTATTTTGCAACCATACTTAAATAATCATAAAGGTTTTTGTAATTTTGAATGTGTATTATGTTCTGAAGTTTGCCCTTCAGGTGCAATTTTACCGATTAATTTACAAGATAAAAAGCTTACTCAAATAGGAATTGCACATTTTGTAAAAGATAATTGCATCGTTTATACCGAAAAAACAGACTGCGGTGCTTGCAGCGAACATTGTCCGACAAAAGCAGTTAAAATGGAACCGATTGAAGGAGGATTAGTTGCTCCTAAAGTATATTCCGAATATTGCATAGGTTGCGGAGCATGTGAATATGCTTGTCCAACTAAACCATATAAAGCAATTTATGTTGAAGGAAACTTTGTACATGCAAAAGCAAAAATTCCGGTTGTTGAACAAATTAAAGCACCGGTCAGTAGCGAAGATTTTCCGTTTTAATACAAAATGTTTTTTATCTTCAGTGTTATCAAAGGAAGATAAAATATCCAATGCTATTAAGTAATTTAAAATGAATTAAACATTTGTTTTTTAGCTATGCAAACCAAATATTTAATAAATATTTTAAGCGACAATTAAAAGTCTTAATGTACAGTGTATACCGCTAATTTCCTATTTAATTTACTTAATCGTTTAAATAATCTTAACTCGAAAAAAAACTGTAAGTAAATTGTATTTTAGTAACTTAACTTATCTTTTTTCCTTAAAAAAAAGGTTAATTTTTCTTATTTTGTTATTACCGATTAAATAAATTGTTAGAAGATGCAAAAACTATATTTTATTATATTCCTTGTTTTAATAAATCTTTCATTAGCGGCTAAAACATTTAATTTTTATTCTGACAGCTTAAAAGTGAAAGATAAAGACACCACAAAAGCAATAGTAATAGTAGATACATTAAAGCCATTACAAGTAAGTCCTTTATTTATTAACAGTGCAAGGTTAACAAAAAAAAATATTGATTTAAATGATTATAAATATGCAGGAGGTATATTTAATTATGTCCCTTTCGGGTTTTCGGAAGACTTGGGTTATATAGGTCAACCCAGCGAGCTTAATTTATATGGTTTAGGCAATAACAATATTTCGTATTTATTAAACGGTTCCGAAATTACAAACAGATTACAAAACGCATTAAATCTTTACTCTCTTCAATTAGAATCTATCGATTCGGTCGAAATATTAAAATTACCGCACGGATTTTTAGCTGGTACCGGGTTTAATCCTATTTCATTAAATTTTATTGATAGGAATGTTTTTTCTGCAAAACCATATACAAAAATTAGATACTACCAGGGTAATAACGAAGAAGGAAGCATAGACTTTTTATTCCATACTTTTATAACCAAAAAACTTGGTTTGCGATTTGATTTAAGTAACAGTTCGGCAAATAGTAAATACGTTAATACGGAATACGGCGGTTGGCAAGCTTCGGTTTATGCAAAATACTTTTTTAGCAATTCATTAAATTTTATTTTGGGTTATAATTATAGTAGGATACGAACAAGACTTAACGGTGGTGTTGACGTAGAAAAAATTAACGGTGATTATTATAGTACTCTTTTTAATTATTACTTGGCTTCGGTTAATTATTCTACCCGATATCAAAAAAATTATATTAATAATTTATCGTTTAAGATACTTGCGGAATTTGTTAAACAAATGCCTTTTGAAATAACTTTTTACCACCAGAATAATTTTACCGAATTCAGACAAAACGAAAACTTAAGCTCCGGCACCGAGCAATTTATTTTTGACAACAATAAATATTTAACAAGCGGATTAAACGTTAAACAAAGTGTCAAAATTTCCGGTTTACTACATAATACTTTATTGTTAACTGCCGAAAGAGTAAAATATTATGCCGATATTTTAAATAGCAACGTAAAACAAAATGCAATCTCCTTTTCGGGCTATCATACATTAAGTATTTTAGAAAATATTGCACCTTCGGTTTTTTATAAATATGCTACGGTTAATAATAAACACTACTTCGGTTCGGGTGCGGATGTTAAAATAACTTTTGATAAGGTTAGTTTGTTTTTCGGATTTTCAGATTATACAAAACCGCAAACTGTTTTAACAGAAAATTTTGACTTGAACGACGAAAAAATTAGGACATCAGAAATAAACCTTGTTTATAAGACTAACAAACTTAATGCGGGTATTTCCTATTTTATGTTTAACGGTACAAATCACACGTTTGGTGTATTAGACAAAAGAACATTAAGTACTAAAAGCGACATGATTGTATCTTACATTCAGAAAGATTTGAAATATAGCGGAATTAATTTAAATTTTGATTATAATGTTTGGGTACTTCTTTTTAGTTTGAACGGAAATTACTATTTTAATGATAATAATTTACTTAGAAAATATTCACTTTACGGCGGAATTTATTATGTGGATACGCTTTTTAATAACAACTTAAAACTTAAAGCAGGTATTAATTTAAAACTGGTTTCAAAAGAACAAGGAAAGGTTTACGATTTTAATTCCGGTTTAGGCGCTTATTACTATCTTGATAACGATATGAGTATTCAAAGATTTGACGATGTTTATGCCAAAGATTCTTTTCGTGCCGATTTATTTGTTGCGGGAAAGATTCAAGATTTAGCGACTATTTATTTTGTATTTCAGAATATTTTTGACGAAGAGAACTATTATATTCCGGTTTATCCTTTGGAATCAAGAAGTATAAGATTCGGATTTAATTGGGAATTGTTTAATTAAAACAAATTAAATATATTATAAAGCTAAACTGTTAAAATTGAATTAATTTAATAAATATAACGAGGAAACCATGAAAAAACTATTATTGTCATTATTAATAATAGTATCGGCAAACTTATATGCACAGGTGTTAACTTGGACTCCGGCATTTTCTACTGATTCCGATTCTATTGTAATTGTGTATGACGCTACTCAGGGGAACGGAGCTCTTGCAAATGCCGGTCCGCCTATTTATGCTCATATAGGTGTTATAACAAACCTTAGTACAAGCCCATCCGATTGGAAATATGTAAAAGCAAATTGGAATCAAAATACGGCAGCTTGTTCAATGCAGTTTTTAGGCAATAATAAGTGGAAAATTGCTTTTAAGATTCGTGAGTTTTTTGGCGTTCCGGCTGCCGAAGAAATATTAAAAATTGCAGTGATTTTTAGAAATGCTGCCGGAACAGTAGTAGGAAGGGGATATGACGGCGGTGATATGTTTGTTCCGGTTTATAAACCCGGTTTAAATGTAAGAATTGACGTTCCGTATTTATTTCCTTTGTTTGTTAACTTAAATCAGCAAATACCGGTTTTGGCGGTAAGCAATGCTGCAGTTAATATAAAATTGTATGTTGATAATCAATTTTTAACTGAAACAAGTAACGATACTTTAAATTATACGATAAATGCCACACAGTATGGTACAAAATTATGCAAAGTTGTTGCTTCGGATAATTCCGGTAATACTAAGGTAGATTCATTTTATTATACTGCTAAACAGCTTGTGGTTGTTGAACCGTTGCCGGAGGGAGTTAAACCCGGTGTTAATTATGTAAATAATACTACGGTTACATTAGCATTGTTTGCCCCCGGTAAAGATTTTGTTTATGTTATCGGAGATTTTAATAATTGGCAGGTTGACCCAAACTATCATATGAAAAAAACTCCGGATGACTCGACTTACTGGGTAACAATAAACAATTTAACCCCAGGTGAAGAATACGGATTTCAATATTTAGTAAACGGAACTTTACGAATTGCAGATCCTTATGCCGAAAAGGTATTAGATCCGTGGAATGATTCGTATATATCAAATACAACTTACCCAAATTTAAAACCGTATCCTACCGGAAAAACTACCGAAATAGTATCTGTTTTGCAACCGGGAAAACAGGCTTATAATTGGACAGCTGCTAATTATCAAAAACCAAAGAAAACCGATTTGGTGATCTACGAATTATTATTACGTGATTTTTTAAATACACATGACTATAAAACATTAATAGATACATTAGACTATTTGGAAAATTTAGGAATTAATGCAATTGAATTGATGCCTTTTAATGAGTTTGAAGGGAATATTAGCTGGGGTTATAATCCTTCGTTTTATTTTGCACCTGATAAATATTACGGAACGGCTGACGATTTAAAGAAATTTATTGACGAATGTCATAAACGCAATATAGCTGTTATAATGGATATGGTTTTAAATCACTCGTTTGGTCAGTCACCTTTTGTAAGGTTGTACGCTTCAGATAACTACGGACCGCCGACTACTCAAAACTTGTGGTATAATATTAATGCTACTCATCCTTATAGTGTGGGTTATGATTTTAACCATGAAAGCATACATACAAAGCGTTTAGTAGATAGAGTATTGAAATATTGGATTGAAGAGTATAAAGTTGACGGGTACAGATTTGACCTTTCAAAAGGATTTACTCAAAAGAATAGCGGCAGTAATGTTTCGTTATGGGGACAGTATGACCAGTCAAGAATTAATATTCTTAATAGAATGGCAGATGCCGTATGGAGCTATGAACCAACCGCCTATTTAATTTTAGAACACTTTGCGGATAATAGCGAGGAGACAGTTCTTTCTAACAAGGGATTTATGTTGTGGGGCAATATGAATAATTCTTATAATGAGGCAACCATGGGGTACAGCGGAAGTATTGCCGGAGTATCACATAAAAGCCGTAATTGGAGCTCTCCGAATTTAGTCGGATATATGGAAAGCCATGATGAAGAAAGATTAATGTATAAAAATTTAACTTACGGTAATTCATCGGGAAGTTATAACGTAAAAACAGAATCTACTGCCTTAAGTAGAATGCAGACGGCAAACGCATTTTTCTTGACGGTCCCGGGTCCAAAAATGATATGGCAATTTGGTGAACTCGGATACGATGTTTCTATTAATTATCCTTGTATGACAAGTAACTGCAGGCTTGATCCAAAACCGATTAAATGGGGATATTTTACCGATTATAATAGAAATAAATTATACAAATCAATAGCTGCACTCAATAAAATTCGTAAAGAACTTGATGTGTTTGAAACGAATGATTTTGTTATTGACGGAGCGAACAAACAAAAACGAATAAGTTTAAATCACTCTTCTATGAATGTTTGTATAATTGGTAATTTTGACGTTGTTTCCGGTTCAATTAACCCTAACTTCCAAAATACGGGCAAATGGTATGACTTTTTTACCGGTGATAGCATTGTTGTAAGTAATACGACGCAAGCTGTTGAATTATTACCGGGTGAGTTTAAAATTTATACAACCGTAAAATTACAAAAACCGGATGATGATATACTTGTTAACGTTGAAGAATTATACGATAGCGAAATTGATAATGAATTAGATTTTTCGCTTGAGCAAAATTATCCTAATCCGTTTAATCCGGATACACAAATAAGGTATAGTGTTCCTAATGCAGGATTTGAGATCGGAAGAGCACACGTCTGAACTCCAGTCACCGTACGTAATCTC
>CALGLM010000178.1 GCA_937930275.1 uncultured Ignavibacteria bacterium | reverse complement strand
GGTGAATAATAAAACGAATAAAACTTTTGCGGGGGAATGTTCCCCGGCGGATTAAAACCATTAGCACCTAACGGTAATGACGAAACAATTGTATTACCGGTATCTTGTACGGCAATGTAATATTGTATAAAACATCCGAGCGGTAATTGAGGGAAGTTGAAAAAGTAATTATTGCTGTTTTCTGATTTTAATCCATAAAGTTTATTAAATATCCCAAATCCATTTCCTTCATCAAATCTATAATACAAAATAGGAGTTTCACATATAAATCCGCCATTAACTTTTAATTCGGTTTTTAAATTTTCAAATTGATCTGTTGAAGCCATATTGTTGTGCATTAACATAATATTTTGATCTGTGGCAAATGCAAAAAAAGTAGCAATTGCAAGTTTTGCCGCCTTGTGATAATATGGTAAGTTGAAATTTCCTAAAGTATCACCTATAGTATGGTAATAATCATTATAATCATTCCTGTCTTCAATTACTTCAACAGCGGGATAATCATTTTCCCAAAATGAAGCATGATCACTGTAAACATAACCGTGATTACCAACTGTAACATTAAAACCGAGATTAAGTTGAGCATTTAGATCTATTAATCTTTGTACAATAAAATCTGAACTCAAAGTATTTTCTGTATCAAATTCAATAATATTGGAATTGGAACGATTCCAAGAAATCATATCCATATTTATAACCGCAATTATTGTATCGCCGTTTGCTGCTGCGTTATTAGCATAATATTTACTTCCTATTAAACCCTGTTCCTCCTCATCCCATAACGCAAAAATCATTGTATATTGAGTTTGATAATCAGCTAAAATTCTTGCTGCTTCAATAACCGCAGCAGTACCGCTTCCGTTATCATCTGCTCCCGGAGCTATTGCACCCGGAGGCATTGAATCGTAATGTGCACAAATTATTACTTTTTTATTTGGATACCTTGTCCCTATTTTAGTACCATAAATATTACAACCGGTTGAGCTAAATACTTGTTTTGTCACATCAAGTCCATAACAATTAAGTTTTTGATAAATGTATTCTGCTGCTATGTTATTACCTGCATTATCTTTATGACGCGAAAGAATTTTACCTGAAAAACCTTGGACATGAACATCAACAATGCCTGTTAACTCCTTAACAAAAAAAGTTAACGAATCTAAATTTACATTTTCAATAAAATTGTTTAAATTTACTGTTTGGGAAAACGACTTAGTTAATAAAAGACAAAAGAATACTAATATAAGTAGATTTTTTTTCATAAAATTTCCCCTTCATATTATTCATTCCAACACTTTGTGGTGTTATCACGTTTAACACCGGTAATAATCCAACCATAATGATCAGCATTACAAAATGCGGCACCTCTACAATCCGAATAACTAAAAAATGTGTATTGTAAATCCGAATTTGTAAAATCAGCTTTTTGAAAATTTGCATATGTTAATCTGCCGGCAAATAGGATGCTTGCGTGAAAATTAGTACCCTCACAAATAGCATCTTTAAGATCAATATTCCTTAATGTTGCAGAAGAAATATCCGAGCCGCTTAAATCGACTTTCTGTAAATCATAATTAGTCAAATCAATGGTAGATAAATTTGCATTCTGGCAAGAATATCTTGATAATCTATTGTTAAATAAATTTGTTGATCCGCCTATAGGATATAAAAATATATTTTGAAATCCTTCGGCTGTATCTATATAATTAACTTCTGAAGAAAACTGAAGAATATACTCCCCTGCTTCCAATTGAACCGATTTTTGCAACTCACCGCTGTCCAGTACCGTAATAAACGAATTTGTCGATTTATTAAAAATCTTAAAAATAATCTTCAAATCAGCATCTTTTGAAAAGGAATAATTCCCCTTTTCTGCAACTGTTAGCGGAATTGCGTCAATACCTCTGCCGCCGGTATCTTTTTCATAATCTAATGTCGGTGAACCTAAATCTTCCAAACGAGTAACCAAAACAGCACCAAATTCGTATTTTGCGGTAGGAGTTTCGTAAATTTGTTTTTCACTCAACGATTTATAAACCTTATGACTTTTTTCATCCGTTTCGGTTGTACATTTTACTAAAACAAGCATTAAACATAATATCAGTAAATATTTCATCTTTTCCTCAACTATTTATCTGACAAAAATAAAAATAAAAAGGATAAAAAATAAGTGATTTTTTTATGAATCCTTTTTTATTACCTAACATCATACTAATAGTTGATAAAATAATATAGAGAGATAAAAAATGACAGAACACTTAACTAAAAACACTTTTTTAGAAAAAGTTTTTGATTACGAAAAAAACAGCGAATGGAAATATCAAGGCGAGTTACCTTGTTTAATAGATTTTTATGCAGATTGGTGCGGTCCGTGCAAAATGGTTGCTCCGATATTAGAAGAACTTTCCGTAGAATATAAAGATAAAATTAAAGTATATAAAATTGATACGGAAGTTGAACAAGAATTAGCCGCCGTTTTTGGAATTCAAAGTATCCCTTCATTACTTTTTATTCCTATGAACGATAAACCTCAAATGGCAAAAGGTGCTTTACCAAAACAACATTTGGTTA
>CALGLM010000177.1 GCA_937930275.1 uncultured Ignavibacteria bacterium | reverse complement strand
GTTTTCATAATTTCACCTCGTTACTTCATTAAAAGCATTTTTTTGCTTAGAACTTTATTGTTGTATTGAATTGAATATATGTATATTCCGCTTGCCAATTCCGCACTGTTAAATTTAAATTCATATATGCCTGTTTCTTTTTCACCTTCGTTAAAAACTTTTATTTCTTTGCCCAATATATCGAATATTTTAATTTTTACAATACCGTTTTCGGGAATCATATATTTTATTGATGTCATTCCGTTAAATGGATTAGGATAATTTTGTTCAATAGCGAAATCTTTTATCATTATGTTTTCTTTTTCCAATGCCAAATTTTTTATGTGTACGCTAATTTCATTCGTGTAATAAGTCCTTCCACCTGCAATTCTGCTGATTTTATAATATACTTCACTTCCTGCAAGTTGCCCATTATATATCGTTATACTTGAATCGATATAGGTTTGTTTAATGTTGTTATCAGTTGAATAAATTGTTGCAATCAATAAATATGTAGCACCTAATTTTCGATAAACTCCATATGTTTGGTTCTCTTGTAATGCGCCCCAAATTAATTTTGGATGTCCGTTGTCGGATGTATAAAATAACGAGTTTCCCCATGTTTCATGTTTATATTTACCCGTACCCGAAAATACAATATTGCCTTTATGGTCAGTACGAATAATTGAACCGTTTTTGGCAAATAATTCCGCACTTATGGTATAAGTGCAACTATCAATTATACTTAATGTTTTATTTGATAGAACTTCCAAATTACCGATTAGCTCTCTATTTGTTTTTACCGTATCACTTACAAGTATCTTTCCGCCATATCTTAATGCGGGTTTTACTTCGTATAAACAAGCTTCACCGGGCAGTATTACTTTATCAACCGTCAATATTTTATTTGTTGTATAATTGTATGATACTTCACTTGAATAATGTTCTGTTATTAAATAGTTTTTTTCAGTTAAATTATTAACATCGAACGATAATCGAAATGGGTTTTGTTCCGTTGCCGGTCCATTATACCATCTTGATACAGCCATAAAATACTTTTTTTCGTCAATATCGTTAAATATCCCGCAATCATATTCGTAATTGGATGAAAAACGATAAAAATTAACATTGCCTAATATTTTACTTTGGGATACACAATCTAAAAATCCTTGTTCCCTCTGTTTAAGTTTTTTTAATAACTTGCCATAATTGCCATGCAAACGAGGGCTAACTTCGTCTTTTAATACGTACCATAAGTCAGATTTAACTATTGTATCAGTACCACCCGATGTATCTGCCATTATTAATGCAGTCCTTTGAGAATCACCAAAGAAAGAGTAATAATTACTCATTTCAATACCCTTTGCACCATACATTAAGGCGGTATTTATATTATATAAAAACTGCGCTCTTGTTGGCGTCTGATCTAATGTGCCTGTATTTTCAGCATCCCACTTACCTGTCTGAATACTACTAACGAAGGCAGTATCTTTTTTATTTGCCATACTTAAATGATTAATTAAATATCTAATATTGGCTTTAATATAATCGGGTTCATTATATAAAAAAGGATAGTTAAATATATAAGTATTTATCTTAGCTCCTTGATAGTCCGCTCGTTCATAAAACTCATTAATTTTTGAATAATTCGAGCCAAAATCCAACAATCCTGTCTGCGAACCTGCTATTGACGGAATAATATCGTTGTTCGGTTTTTGGGATTCTACAACTTCGGCTACTTTTTTTACACATGCCATATTATCTATATAATTTGGCTCATCTACAGGGTACCAACCTACCACATCTTCATCACTCATAAAAGGATCGAGTTGATAATTAACTTCTGAAGTTATGTGACTGAATGCTTGCCCTTCGTTATCAACTAATTGTTTACCATCATCGTCATATAATTTGATATTATCAACACACAAATTTAATGTAGAAGACCCAAACCATATTACTTTAAATTCTACATTCGGTATAATTTTCCAATGTCTGACATCTCCCAACAGTTTTCTTTCAAATGATACAATACCGGGACTATCTTCTTGAACTCTGTTATATGTTAATGAAAATGTGACCCAATTATTTAGATTTTGAAAATCGGTATCGTATAAGATTTGTTCCTTCAAAACTGAAATATTACTATCCTTTTCTGTAGTAACCTGCAATTTACATATTGGGATATTTTGATTACAAGAGTTAGTATTTGAGCTATCAGCTTTATTAACCAATTTAAGTCTAAATACTGCTGTATATGGAATTATATTCCCATTAATTATTGATTCTCTTAATTGGTTATAATGTGCTGGTCCATATATAATTGTATCTGAGGAAACAGTATTGCTCCTAACATAACTTATGTTTTCTCCTCCGTTCGGATTTGGTTCTTGTCGAAATACTACATTACTTTGTTCTAAAGTTAAATGACTTTTATCATCATCTTCTGCTTCCCAAAGTGTATATCCTCGCTCTGAATAAAAAACAGTACCAAATCTTTCGGAAGGGAAACACTGATACGGAATTATTTTTGCTTTTTGTTTTAGTAGGTTATAAATAGTAATATCCATTCAAGCACTAATAACAGCATCTATTCCGGCATCTTGAATATCTTGAAAATTACAATAACTAACTAATTTATGTTCATTACCCCACAAATTGGCTATAATAGGAATTCCGTCATAGTTTTTAAAAAACGTCCCTTGTGAATACGAAATATCACTAAACAAAATCAGCGTTAAAAATATTAGTAATGCCTTCTTTTTCATCAATTTCACTCCTTTTGCAGCATTATACTGCATTTATTTAATAAATAAGAATTAAATAAGAAAACCCGGACCGCCAAACCTATGTTGCAACCAAAAAGCCGTCTTTTGTTTTCCTTTATAATT
>CALGLM010000176.1 GCA_937930275.1 uncultured Ignavibacteria bacterium | reverse complement strand
AAATTACCGATTAGAGGAAAAGACTAACTTGTTATATGGCAATAAGTTACAAATCAATAAAAAATATTAATTCAACTTATATTTTTTTATTAGCATCTTTAGCAAAACAATCGGTAAAATTTACAGGAATTTTTGAGATTCTAACTAATAAATTGCATTAAAATGTTTGTATTTTATTATAAAAGTAAGGTTCGTTTTATAAAAATTTTGTAAATTATTAAACTAATTTTTAAATAGGGATGTTAGATTAATAGTTTTAATAAATATAGGAAAAATTATGGAAGAAAACGTTAATAATAACAAGCTTACGGATGATGAATTAGAAATACGCGAGTGGCTTGAATCATTAGAATATGTTCTGCAAGAAGGCGGTCCGGAAAAAGTTAAACGTCTTTTGCACGATTTAGATACTTATGCTCATCAATCGGGTGTAGATTTACCATTTACCGCAAATACACCTTACATTAACACAATTCCTTACTCAAAAGAAGCAAAATTTCCGGGCGGGCGAGAAATTGAACGCAGGATTAAGAGTATTATTCGCTGGAATGCAATGGCTATGGTTGTTAGAGCAAACAAAGAAGAAAGCGGCATAGGCGGTCACATTTCTACTTATGCAAGCGCAGCAACTTTATATGAAGTCGGGTTCAATCATTTTTTTAAAGGAAAAGATGAAAACTCGGAAGGCGATATAATATTTTTCCAGGGTCATGCGGCTCCGGGTATTTATAGTCGTGCTTTTTTGGAAGGAAGAATAAGTAAGGAGCAACTTGAAAATTTTAGAAGGGAACTAAAAGGAAGCGGAGGTCTTTCATCTTACCCTCATCCTTGGTTAATGCCCGAGTTTTGGGAATTTCCTACTGTATCAATGGGATTAGGTCCTATAATGGCAATTTATCAAGCTCGTTTTAAAAGATACTTAGAGGACAGAGGTTTAAAACATGACCACGGTACAAAAGTATGGGCATTTTTAGGTGACGGCGAAACAGATGAACCTGAAACTTTAGGTGCTATTTCGTTGGCTTCTCGCGAAAAACTTGATAACTTAATTTTTGTTATTAACTGTAATTTACAACGTTTAGACGGACCCGTACGCGGTAACGGAAAAGTAATACAAGAATTGGAAGCCGTATTTCGCGGAGCTGGCTGGAACGTAATAAAAGTAATTTGGGGTAGTGAATGGGATGTTCTTTTAGAAAAAGATACTACCGGTCTTTTAATTAAACGCATGAATGAAGTAGTTGACGGCGAATACCAAAAATATATTGTTGAAGGAGGGGCGTATATTCGCAAACATTTCTTCGGTAAATACCCGGAATTATTAAAACTTGTAGAACAATATACAGACGAAGAACTGGAAAATATGAAAAGAGGCGGACATGACCCCGAAAAAGTTTACGCCGCATATAAAGCAGCAGTTGAGTTTAAGGGAGCACCGACTGTAATTTTAGCAAAAACAGTTAAAGGTTACGGATTGGGAGAAGCCGGAGAAGGTAAAAATATTACACACAGTCAAAAGAAATTGAACGAAGAAGAACTAAGGGAGTTTAGAACACGATTCGGAATTCCATTAAGTGACGAAGAAGTAGTAAAAGCACCGTTTTTCCGTCCTTCCGAAGATAGTCCCGAAATCAAATATTTAAAAGAAAGAAGAAAAATGCTTGGCGGATATGTTCCGAAACGTATTGTTAAAAATCAGCCGATACAAACTCCAAGCGAAGAACTTTTTGAAGAATTTTATACGGGAACAGACGGGAGAGAAGTATCTACTACAATGGTATTTGTAAGGATTTTATCTAAACTACTAAGGGATAAAGAAGTCGGTAAACTAATTGTTCCTATTGTTCCGGATGAAGCGCGAACTTTTGGTATGGAAAGTTTATTTAGACAAATAGGTATTTACTCGCATGTCGGTCAGCTTTACGAACCGGTTGATAAAGATAGTTTACTTTATTATAAAGAAGCTACAAACGGTCAAATATTGGAAGAAGGGATTACGGAAGCAGGTTCAATGTCATCGTTTATTGCTGCAGGTACGGCTTATGCTAATCATGGTGTAAACACAATTCCGTTTTATATTTACTATAGTATGTTTGGATTCCAAAGAATGGGCGATTTAGCTTGGGCTGCCGCCGATATGAGAGTAAAAGGATTTTTAGTAGGCGGTACTGCAGGAAGAACAACACTTGCCGGCGAAGGTTTACAACATCAAGACGGACAAAGTCATTTACTTGCATATCCTATTCCGACAATTAAAACTTACGATCCGGCTTTTGCATATGAATTAGCAGTAATTATACGTGACGGTATTTACAGAATGTACGAAAAGCAAGAAGACGTATTTTATTACTTAACAGTAATGAACGAAAACTATGCAATGCCTAATATGCCAAAAGAAAACGGCATAAAAGAAGGGATATTAAAAGGTATTTATAAATTTAAGAAGTCTGATAAAAAAGATTCGAAAGTTAAAGCTCATTTATTCGGAAGCGGTTCAATTATGAATGAAGTAATTAAAGCCGGAGAGATACTTGAGTTGAATTACGGCATTAGCGCTGATATTTGGTCTGTAACAAGTTATAAATCTTTGCATACCGATATTATGGATGTTGAAAGATATAATATAATGAATCCTTTTGAACAACAAAAAGAATCATACTTGCAACAAGTGACCAAAAATGAAAAAGGAGTTTTTGTTGCTGCCAGTGATTATGTACAAATAATTAAAGATTCAATATCCAAACATTTACCGGGTAAATTAGTTACACTTGGCACATATGGATTTGGACGAAGCGAAGGAAGAGCAAGTTTAAGAGACTTTTTTGAAGTGGATGCAAAACATATTGCTTACGCAACGCTTGTTGCTTTATTTAAGGAAGGAAAAATTAAAGCTAACATATTAAAGCAAGCTATTGTAGATTTGGGTATTAACCCGAACAAAAAGAATCCTCATAAATCTTAATTTATTGCCAAAATTTTATAGGTATTAGAAATGATAAACGAATTTAAGCTGCCGGAATTAGGCGAAAATATAGAAACAGCCCAAATTGTAAAAATAACCGTAAAACCCGGCGATAATGTAAAGGAAGACCAATCGGTATTAGAGATTGAGACGGATAAAGCGACAGTCGAAGTTCCGGCTGAATTTAACGGAACTATTAAAGAAGTATTTATTAAAGAAGGCGAAAAAGTAAAAGTCGGATCTGTTGTATTTACTTATGAAACAGGTGAATCAAAATCATTTGAACCGGATAAGCCAGAAGTTAAACAAGAAGTAAAAGTAGAACAAAAACTTGAGCATAAGGTTGAAGAGAAAAAAAACGAAGTAAAAATATCGGGAAAATCCGAATTTAGATTGCCTGAATTGGGAGAAAACATAAGCTCTGCAACAATTACAAAAGTACTTGTAAAAACCGGTGATGATGTATCCGAAGATACAACTGTTTTGGAAATTGAGACAGATAAAGCAACCGTAGAAATTCCGGCAGAAATTACCGGTAAAGTTCTTGAAGTTTTTGTTAAAAACGGAGAAAAAGCAAACGTAGGACAAGTTATTTTTACGGTAGAAGGAGTATCTACTAAAGTTGAAGAAATAAAACAACCCGAAGTTGTTAAAGAAACCGTAATTGAACCAAAATTTGTGCCTGCCCCGGTTAAGGTAGAAGCTCCTCAGCCGGAAAGGTTATCACCTCCGGTAATTAAAGAAAAGAGTAATATGCCTACTCAAATAGCCCCTGCGGCTCCTTCGGTTCGTAGATTTGCCCGAGAAATAGGTATTGATATTAACATGGTACGCGGTAGCGGAAAAAGCGGAAGAATATCTATTGAAGACGTTAAAGCATTTGCAAAAGCATTAAATCAAAGCAGAATAACAACACCTCAGGCTACGGTTACAAGTGCGGGATATCACGAACCGTTGCCCGATTTCACTAAATTCGGCGAGATTGAAATTGTTGAAATGACTAATATAAGACAAAAAACCGCAAAACATTTGTCTTATGCTTGGAATAATATTCCGGCAGTAACACAGTTTGATAAAGCGGATATTACCGAGTTGGAAAAAATTAGAAAAATGTTTAGTCCTAAAGTGGAATCCAAAGGCGCTAAATTAACAGTTACCGCAATATTATTAAAGGTTATTGCCTCTGCATTAAAAGTATTTCCGCAGTTTAATTCGGCCGTAGATATGCAAAATAATACCGTCATATACAAAAAATACTATAATATAGGGGTTGCGGTAGATACAGACAGAGGATTATTAGTTCCGGTTATTAAAGATGTAGATAAGAAAAACATTATTCAACTTGCATTAGAATTAAACGAAATTTCAATAAAAGCAAGAAACAAGAAGCTTGGTTTGGAAGATATGCAAGGGGGTAATTTTTCTATTAGTAACTTAGGCGGAATAGGGGGAACTTACTTTACGCCTATTGTTAATTCACCGGAAGTTGCTATATTAGGTATATCGAGATCGGTTTATGAGCCTATTTACATTGACGGTAAATTTGAACCACGATTAATGCTTCCGTTATCGCTATCTTATGATCATAGAATTATAGACGGTGCTGACGGCGCAAGATTTATTAGGTGGATTATTAACGCATTAGAACAACCTTTCTTGCTAACACTTGAAGGATGATAACTTAAGAATCGGAGAAGATAGAATGTCAAACCATACTCAATTAGCGGTTATAGGCGCAGGTCCTGGAGGATATGCAGCAGCATTTTTAGCCGCAGATTTAGGAATGCAGGTTACTTTAATTAACTTAGAAAAAAATCCGGGCGGAGTATGCTTATATAGAGGATGTATTCCTTCTAAAGCATTACTGCACGTAGCAAAATTATTAACCGAAACTGAAGAAGCCAAAAATTGGGGAATTTATTTTGAAAAGCCGAAGATTGATTTAGATAAACTTCGTTCTTGGAAAGAAAGTGTAGTTAATAAATTGACCGGCGGTTTGGGAATGTTAAGCAAACAGCGAAAAATTAATTACATTTTAGGTAAAGCTTCTTTTAAAAACTCGGATACCCTTTTGATAGAAAAACTTGACGGGACCACCGAAGAATTAACTTTTGATAATGTTATAATAGCTACGGGTAGCGTTCCTACAAAAATACCCGGACTATCAATTGATAGCCCGTTGGTAATGGACTCGACCGGAGCTTTGGAATTAAACGATATTCCGGGTAAGCTACTTGTAATAGGCGGTGGATATATAGGACTGGAATTAGGCTCGGTATATTCAGCTTTGGGTAGTAAAGTTACGGTTGTGGAAATGACTAACGGTTTGTTACCGGGTGCAGATAGAGATATGGCGATGGTGCTAACAAAAAGTATTAATAAAAAAATGGAATCGGTTTTATTAAGTACTAAAGTAGTTGGTTTAGAAGTTAGAAATAATAAAGTATATGTTAAATTTGAAGGTGAAAAAGCCCCTAAAGAAGAAGTTGAATTTGATAAAGTTTTAATTTCGATTGGTAGAAGGCCGGTTACAACAGGCTTTGGTTTGGAAAATACAAAAGTAAAAGTAAACCAACGCGGTTTTATTGAAGTAAATGAACAGTTAAAAACGGCAGATTCAAAAATTTATGCAATCGGTGATGTTGTCGGAAATCCGATGTTGGCTCACAAAGCAAGCGCAGAAGGAAAAGTTGCGGTCGAAGCAATTGCAGGACATAAAGTTGCGTTTGAACCGAATGCAATTCCGGCGGTTGTATTTACAGATCCTGAATTAGCTTGGGCTGGTCTAACCGAAACCGAAGCTAAAGAAAAGGGAATTAAATATGAAGTAGCTAAATTTCCTTGGGGTGCAAGCGGTAGGGCAACAACAATTGATAGAAACGAAGGTTTAACAAAATTACTTGTTGATCCTGAAACCGAACGTATTTTAGGTGTAGGAATTGTAGGAGTAAATGCAGGCGAAATGATTGCCGAAGGAGTTGTTGCAATTGAAATGGCTGCAACCGCAAAAGATTTAGCTTTGTCTATACATCCGCATCCGACTTTATCGGAATCCGTAATGGAATCTGCCGAAGTGTTTTTCGGACAATCTACACATATGTATAGACCGAAAAGGTGATTTTTGTAATTTAACAATTTGCTTAAAATTGCTTGAAAATAAATTAAAAAGACGCCTACTAAGGCGTCTTTTGTTTGTTTTGGAATATTTAATTCGCTTGTTTATCCTTTTGACTTTGCAGCTCAATTTATGTAAATATATTTACATAACCCGTTGTGTTAAATACGTTTAACGGGCTGTGAAAGGTTTTTTATTCCCCATAATTATGCAGTATTTGGTTAAATAGAGGAGTTAGAGGTGAGTTTGTTTTTACCCAATTGTTGTTTTTATACACCAACTAAACAAACCACACTAATACGTGCTTGTTCGGGTATTATTATTCCCCATAAATGAATTCGTGAGTTGGGTTTACACCTCGTCCTCACGAATAAATTAATTGCGAATTCTTTTTATTTAATATTCAACATTTAACATTATTTCACTAAAACCATTTTCTTCAAGTCATTAAATACGGGTATTTTTCCTTTGCCCGTTACTTCCAATCTATACAAATATATACCGCTTGCCATATTACTTA
>CALGLM010000175.1 GCA_937930275.1 uncultured Ignavibacteria bacterium | reverse complement strand
GCAATTTGCTCATTTTTCCAGATAATCATTTCCTCAAGTATAAAAAATCTAAAATTTCTTAATAATAATTGTTTATAATTTGCTGCAGAAATGTTTTGTTGTGTTAGTTCTACATTGCTTTCATTATCCGAAAAAAAATCTTCCAAGTCCGTACTTATTTCATAAACCAGGTCATTAATTTTACTTAAGCATTCCTCTAAGTAGCTTATTCTGTCTTCTAATGAATTCATTTCTAATATTACGCTTCTTATGCTGCTAATATCGAAACTGTTAATTTCTTTCATCGTTTCTTCGTCAAGACTAAATGTTTTTTTAATCATACTTAACATCTACTTAGTTATTAGTAAATTTATGACATTTTATAACTGTAAAATAATAAAAAAATAAATAAATGTTCAAATTATTTTATACAAACTTGATTTTTATTGTTTTTTTTCGGATTATTCATAAAACTTTGGAGTTAATAATGAATAATGAACAAATGCCCGAAACCGGACACAAAGAAATTAGAGGTATGATTTTTGTTGAAGGGGGTTTGTTTGATATGGGGAGCAATGACGGCGAATCGGACGAACTTCCTGTTCATAAAGTTTTTGTTAACAGCTTTTGGATTGATAAAAATTTGGTAACCGTTAAAGAGTATTTTATTTTTTGCGGTTCAACCGGTAAAGAGTTCCCTACTCAACCGGATTGGGAGTTTAACGAGCTTTTACCGGTGGTTAATGTTAGCTGGCAAGATGCATTAGATTATTCGAAATGGGTGGGAAAACGATTACCGACTGAAGCCGAATGGGAATTTGCTTCAAAAGCAGGAGTTAAATGCGCTAAGTTTAAATATAGCGGTAGCGATAATCCGGCTGATATATCTTGGTTTGCCCGAAATTCCGAATCTCCTATGCCGGTAGGAACAAAACTGCCTAATTGCCTTGGTATTTTTGATTTAAGCGGTAATGTATGGGAATGGACTAACGATTGGTATGATCCTGAATATTATAGAATACGTACTGAAAATAACCCGCGCGGACCTGTTAACGGAACCGAAAAAGTATTAAGAGGCGGTTCGTTTTTTAACGATAGTTATTTATTGCGTAATACAAACCGTCATAAAATGGCTCCAAAAAAAAGAAATAGTATGACAGGTTTTAGATGTGTTAAAAGTTTGTAAGGTTTTAACTAACTTAACTATTAAAATTTATTAATATACTTTTATATTAAACTGTTTAAATTTACTGAACTTAACCATTAAACAATTACTCTAAAAATTGAACCTTCTCCTTTTTTACTTATAACTTCAATTTTAGCATTATTCATTTCGCAATATTTTTTAACTAAAGCCAAACCTAAACCATTCCCCTCAAATTTTCTTGTATATCCTTGTTCTTCTTGTGCAAATGGTTTAAATATTTCTTCAATTTTATCACTACTAATTCCGATTCCGGTATCAATTATTTCCACCACGCAATTTCCATCGGTAAAATATACTTTAATATTTATTTCTCCGGAATTTGTATATTTAATGGCGTTATCAAGTAAATTAGAGAATATTTGTCTAATTGAATATTCATCCAAACACCTAATAAAATTATTCCCTTTAAAATCCATTCTGATTTGTAAATTTTTATTAATTGCTATCGGCTTAAATTCTACTACTAAATCAAAAAGGATTTTATCAATATTGATATCGTGCGGTGAATAATCATAACTTCCGGCTTGAATGCTCGACATATTTAGGATCAAATCAATTGTTCTAATTAATCTTCTACTTGCATTATCTATAATCTGAAAACTTTCTAATATGTCTTCATTCATATAAGCAGAAACTTCTTCTCTTATTAAACCTATAAAGCTTAAAATAGCATTTATGGGAGTTCTAATTTCATGACTCATCTGGCTTAAAAATTCTGATTTAAGTCTATCTGCCTTTTCCGCTTCCTCCTTTGCTTTAATAAGTTCTAATTGCTGTAATTTGGATTCTGTAATATCTTGCAGAATACCCCTAAAACCGGTAAAAACTTTTTTCTTGTCAAATTTAGGTTCCCCTTTTAAATTAACTGTTTTTATTTTGCTATCCGAACAAATTAAATCTAATTCAACTTCAAAAATTTTTTCTAATTCAACCGCTTCATCAATACTTTTATTAATCAGTTCAAAACTATT
>CALGLM010000174.1 GCA_937930275.1 uncultured Ignavibacteria bacterium | reverse complement strand
TATTCATCTTTCTTCAATAAAAAAAGAATGAACCATGAAAAAATTAATTTTTAACATAGCTATTATCTCAATTATTCTAACCGGATATTTAACTGCTCAAAACGAACAATGGAGTTTTGATAAAGACAAAGTTCCTGCAAAACCGGTAACAGAATTTCAGTTTTTAGCTTATTTTACAACACAGGCTGTTGCAAATAATATTTATACTACAAACGACTTTTTAAAAGGTCAAACTGTCGGTAGATTATTTGGAAATAATACAACATACAGCGGACAAAATTCATTTTATTTTGAGCAGAGAATTTTACCTTTTATTATTTATCAACCAAAATTATTAGACGGTAAAGCTCTTTTACGTATGTCATTTGAAATTGACTGGACATGGGGCGATGTTTCGTACGGAACAGGAGGAAACTTCGGCTCTGCTTTTTCGGCTGACCAAGTTAATATTCAAACACAAAATATAGAGCTTGAATTTATTCCTTTTAAGAATTTTACGGTTAATTTGGGTTTACAACGTTTATACGATACTCCTTATAATCCATATCGCACTTTCGTTAATACAATGATGTACACCGGATATAGGTTAGCCTATTGGGGAAGCGATGCCGTCGGTATTTCGGCTCGCTACGACTGGGATTACGATAGAATTAAAGGTGGCTATTATCAACTTTATGAAAATAACGTAAGTCAAAACGATGACGTTACTTTATGGGAATTAATGTATGAAAAAGATATAACCCCTTCTTGGCGACAAGGAATTAGCTTAAACTACGTTTATGATAGAAGTAACGGAGAAGGAGGAGTAAATATTTTAGGGCAAGGATTAAATAGTGCTTTAAATGCATACAACGGAGTTTATCGTTTTCCTTTGGGCAGCAGTACTTATAAAGCCGATATTTTTTGGTTAGGAACTTTTGGAAGCTATAATCCTGAATTTACATTAGGACGCTGGGCAATTAGCGGTTTTGCTAATGCAAATTTCGGTGTTGTTGATACAGCAATAACCGGCGGTTATACTAAAGCCTGCGATATTTTTGGTGTTGCCGGTAACTTACGTGCCGGTTACAAATACGGTCAAACTGTTGATGATAACGTTAGCGTTGACTTATTATTTGCAACAGGTGATGATAATGGTTTAAAAGATGGTACTTACAGCGGAGTTTTAACAGGAAATCAGTGGGGATCACCCGGTGCTATTTTTGTTAGCAACGGAGCATATTTATTATACCCACACGGAAATGTAGTAAATAGATTTGTTGCAGCTATAAGCGATTTATCTAACATTGGTTTAGGACAATTTGGCGGAACTATTAACTTTAACAAGGCTATTATTCCCAATAAGCTTAAAGCAAAAATTGGAGCAGCTTATGCTGTAAGTTTAGTTAAACCTGCCGGAGGAAAACAAGATATAGGAACAGAAATTAACGCAATGATTAGCTATCAACCTGCGGTTTTTATGAATATTGAGTTACATGCCGCATATTTAATGTTAGGCGATTTTTATAAAAGCTCGGTTGTTAACGGCGGTGCAAGCACAAAACCAAGTGACCCTTATACTGTTTTTTGTGTTTATAAATGGTTACTTTTTTAATAACTTAATAAATTGCAGAGAGAAAGATTATGTATAAATATTTGTTTTTATTTGTCTCGGTTCTATTATTAGCGGCTTGTTCACCTTATAAGGATTTAACAAAAATGGAATTTGATGATTTAAAATATCCTTTTCCGGTTAAAACAATACAGTTAAAAGATGCTAATATTGCATATGTTGATGAAGGAACCGGAGACAATACTATTATTTTTATCCATGGTTTAGGCAGTTATTTACGTGCCTGGGATAAAAATATTCCGGAATTATCTAAAAAATACCGTTGCATTGCAATCGATTTACCCGGTTACGGTAAAAGCAGTAAAGAAATTCAGATCGGAAGAGCGTCGTGTAGGGAAAGCGTGTAGATCTCGGTGGTCGCCGTA
>CALGLM010000173.1 GCA_937930275.1 uncultured Ignavibacteria bacterium | reverse complement strand
GTTATAGGTGTTGTAACAAGCATTAACTTTACAAAATCAGCAAATGCTTTTAGTTATTATATTCAAGACGAAACAGCAGGTATTGACGTATTTAAAGGCGGCGTAACCGGCGGCGGACCCGTATTTGAAGTTGGTGACAGACTTATGGTTACAGGTACCGTAGCTCAGTACAGAGGTTTAACCGAATTAACAGTTGCTGATTTAGCAACAGATATATCAATATTAGATACAAATAATGTAGTTACGCCTACAGTAGTTTCAGTTAAAAATTTCTTAGCAAATCCTGAATTTTATGAAGGTAAATATATTCAAATTAACGGTGTAGCTTTAGCTCCGGGTTCAAACGCTTGGCCTGCAGCAAACACAAACAAAAGCTTAACAATTTGGGACGGAAGAAATAAATTAACTCTTTTTGTTGACTTAGATACAGATTTGGATGATAATCTACCTCCTGTATTCCCTATTAACGTAAAAGGTGTTGCTTCTCAATATTCTTCGGGAGCTACAGTTTATAACGATGGTTATCAAATTATACCAAGCTTTTATGCAGATATAACACAGAATGTATCAACTCCTCCAAGTCCATATTTCTCGTTATTAGAACCTGTAAATAATGCTGTTATTCCGGTTACTAATGCAAACGATTCTTATACATTTAAATGGAATAAAGCAATTGATTTTAACGGTGATAACATAATCTATCAATTTATGGCTCTTCCTAACTTAGTTACTTCTTCGGCTTTAAGCGATACAACTTATCAATTAACGGCTGCAAAAGTATTACAGTTAATGGGAACAAACCCAGATAAGACCTTTAAATGGACAGTAAGAGTAAAAGGTAGTGAATCCACATTAGTTTCATCTGTTGATACATTTACCGTAACATTTACAAATAACTTAAACGCACAAGAAGATACACTTGAATTAGTTCATAATACAGGTGATTTACAAGTAGCAATATTTAACAACGGTGTTGTTGGTGCTTATAATGATGACGCAGGCAATTCGATTGGTACAGGTGTTGTTTACAAAGGACAAAACGGTATTTATAGCGGCGGCGTAATCTACGGAACAACAGCTGCAGATACTGTAAACGGAAACATGGGTAGCTTTAATGTTGGTGACTTAGAAAACGTAACAGGTACTTTCGGTAGCGGATTTACTACAGATGCTAACTTCAACCAAATTACTACTTGTAAAGTTAGCGATACAAAATCAACAAAACCATATGGCTATGAAGTTATTCAACAAACATACAGTGCCCCTGGAACAAAATATGTATTTGTAAGATACGGATTTATTAATACAACTGCTAACCCTGTTGTTGATTTATATGCAGGTTTATTTGCAGATTGGGATATTGATGCAAATACTTATGCTTCAAATAAAGCCGGTTATGACGAACAAAGAAACTTTGTTTATCAATATGATAATACAAAACCATATTATTATGGATTAGTTGCATTAAACGGTGCAAGCGGTTATAAAGCACAAAAAGGTTCGGTTGCTAACTTACGTCATACAGTATTTTCATTCTTAACAAACAAAGATGCTGTTCAACCGACAGTTATGGGTGATTACAGATGTTGGATTGGTTCAAAAGTTGGTAATATAGCAGTTAACGATACAGCATGGGTTACTTTTGCAGTTGCAGTAGGCGACAACTACTCAGATTTATTAGCAGTTGTAGGTGATGCATTTACAAAAGCTAAAAACTTAAATTGGACTGATTTAGTTGTTGGCGTTGAAGAAGAAAATACTAACGTAATTCCTGAACAATTCTTCGTTGACCAAAACTATCCTAACCCATTTAACCCAACCACTACAATTAAATTTGGCTTACCACAAGCTTCAAACGTTGACTTAAGAGTTTATAACGTATTAGGTCAAGAAGTAGCTGTTTTAGTAAATGGCGAAAATTTAAGCGCAGGTAGCTATAACTTTAAGTTTGACGCTTCTAAATTATCAAGCGGTACTTATATTTATAGATTACAAGCCGGTTCAAACGTAGTAACAAAGAAAATGATGTTAATTAAGTAATTAATTATATTTTTTAAGCCGGATCTTTTTTGATCCGGCTTTTTTTTTACAC
>CALGLM010000172.1 GCA_937930275.1 uncultured Ignavibacteria bacterium | reverse complement strand
CCCTACAATTATATAGAAATAATCTTTGCAAATAGACAATAAATAATTTTTATTTGGAATAAATAATAATCTAAATTTCCAAACTAAATATTAAAGTCAATTTTTAATTCTTTACAGAAAACCAGACCGCCAAACCTATGTTGCAACCAAATAAGCCGTCTTATGTTTTCCTTTTCTGATTGTAAAAATAAAAAAAAAAAATAGTATGATGCAAGTGAAAAATGAAGCACTTAATTTGTAGCTACAATATTATAATAAAAAATTCCGAAAATAAATAATAGGGATAATAAAAGAATTATTAAAGATAAATACTCTTCCACTAAAAGAAGGGTCGCCCGATGAATTATTATTCCCTTATGATTACAGCATTGCAAACCCAAAGATAACAGGTAATTAATACGTTAGTGCTTTGTAAAATAACAAGTTACAATAGCTCTATAGCTACTTATATACTAATTTGGTTAAATCATCTATAATATAATTCCCCCTCTTTAGAATTTAGGAAGAGGGGGATTAAGGGGGTGAGTGTTTAATTTTTTAATGTGCAATAATCTCCTTTTGATACAGCCACATTGATAAAACACATATTTTTAATAGTCATTATATTATCCTCATTTCAATTACCACTATATTTAAATAGTGTCCGGAGAATAAATTATGCGTTTATCCTAAAATTAAAGTTTACTTATTTAACAATAATTTACTTTAATTGTTGTTTTGATACAACCCTGTAATAAAAGTAGTTATCTAAATTTATTAATTTTTATTTTACCAAATTCATCTTCTTAACAGTATAAAACTCACCGCTTTTAATCTCATAAAAATAAGTTCCGCTTGAAAGATTAGAAGCATTAAACTCAACAGAATAGTTTCCTGCTTCTTTTACTTCATTTACCAATACCGATATCTCTTTACCCAAAACATCATATACTTTTAAAGTAACTAAGTTTTTTGAAGGGATAGAAAATTTAATTGTTGTAGCAGGATTAAACGGATTGGGATAATTTTGTGCTAACTCGTATTTAAGCGAACCCACAAAGTTTACTTTTATCGGATTTATTATTTTCTTCGTACCGTCAAAATCAACCTGTACTAAACGATAATAATTTTCACCTGCAAAAACATTTTTATCAATGAAACTATAATTTGAAGGATTTGTAGTTGAACCCGCTCCGTTTATAAAACCAATATTCTTCCAATCATGTTCATTGTTAGATTTTTGGATTTCAAAACCCAAATTATTCAATTCTGTTGCCGTTGACCAATTTAACAATACATTTTCACCGTTAACAACGGCTGTAAACGAAGTTAATTCTACCGGTATAATTGCATAGCTATAAATACCGATATCATCTAAATACCAACCGTCTTTATTAATTGAACCGTCTGTTTTAAGTTCAAAACGTAATTTAATCTGGTTTGAAGAATAAGGTGATAAATCAATTACTTCATTTACCCAATTAGTTTGCGCACCGTCATAAATAGGAGAACCCGCCGGAACTTGAGTTCCTTTTCCGCTTGCCGCAGTTGTATATTGTCCCGTTAAGTTTACCCAGTTCGTTCCGCCGTTTGTCGAAATTTGCACTTTACCGCAATCCCATTCGTCTTCAATTTCAAATTTCGTCCAAAATGATAAAACAGGTCCATTTAATGATGACAAGTTAATATTATTTTTAGTAGTTAATGTTACTGTTGCACTGCTTGAGTAAGTACCGGTTTTACTATCGGTATAACAAACCGGTGACGAATAGAAAGCACTGTTTGTAGCCTCCCACTTTGGTGTTGTAGGAGTTGCGGTTATATCCCATAATACTGCCGGATCATCATTATTATCAATAAAAGCATATTGCGGAGTTCCAATTACAATAGTTACTGTATCGTTTGTCATAATAGTACCGTTAGTTAACGACTGAACAAGCAGCTTAACTTTTGCACCGGGCGTAAAATTTCCGTCAATATTAAATTTAAAGGGTTGCTGCATATTAATGGTTTGTCTGCTCGGAATATTTCCCAAAGTAACTTCGCTATTTACAACAGTTATCCCTTGATTTACCGGTATCAACTTTACGGTAACGTTGTTTGCATCCGAAAGTCCTTTATTTGCAAATGTTACGTTCATTTCTACATTTTGATCACCCGGATTAAAATATTGCTGATTATAAACAACAGTTTTCATTGCACCATACTCACCTGCAGCCCAGGTAATAGATAAGTTAGGTTTTAAGTTTTCTTGAGCAATTGGAAAAATTCTATTCTGCGAGGGCCAAAATCCGTCATTATCTCCGCCGCATTCGGGAGTAAATGATATAATTTTTGGTTTTTCTTGTTGCTCTCCGTACATCCAATCATCTGTACAGCCGTTTACTGTATATAAAATCTGCGGTGGTTGTCCCCATTCATATCCGTTAAATCTTGTTATATCAATTGCGTATTCTTCAAATAAAGATGCATCCGGTGTAGGTATATCGGCGTAACTCCATGAGTAAAGTAAGTAATTACTATAAGTATGATAATTCAAAGCTGTTTTAAAATTCCTACTATTAATAAATTGCCTAAATCCTTGATTCTCGGGTTCACTAAATGCCGAAGCTCCGCGATATGTTTCATCAGAAGGAGTTCCGGAAGAACCGGAATTATCATAAGCCCACATATACCCGAAATTTCTGTTCAAATCTATTCCGTACGAACCGCCGTTATTACGCCTATTTTTACGCCACATTCCTCCGCCTGAAGGATCGGTTGTTCTGTTATATTCATAACCGTCAACATTATAAAGAGGAATAAAATATATTTCGCGATTATTAACCAAGTAAGTAACTTCGGGATTAGTACCATAGTTTTCTAACAAATAATACATATAATACATTACTGCCATCATCGCGGCTGGTTCTCTACAGTGAATTAAAGAATTAAATAATACTTCGGGTTCATCTTCATCTACATCAGGATTATCAGAAATTTTAACTGCATAGATCGGGCGATTTTCAATAGTTTGCCCTATTGCAAATTTTGAAGTAATTAAATTTGGGAAAGCTTGTTTCATACTATCAAGTTTATTATATATTTCTGTCATTGTATAATAACCGCCCATGCTTCCAAATCCAAAACCTTCTACACCATACGTCAATTTACTTTCTGTAATAAAGTCTTGTTTTTCTTTTACCGATAACTTTGGTAAACTATCATAATA
>CALGLM010000171.1 GCA_937930275.1 uncultured Ignavibacteria bacterium | reverse complement strand
GTAATTTTTTGTTATCTGATAACGTTTCTTTTTTTATTTCCGATTTTTCATCTTTTGCTTTTAAGGTATCTTTTTTTTCTATATCTTTTTGAGCACTATTTTGTTTTAATGAGTCGCTAATAATTGTACTTACTGTATCACTTGTCTTTTTAAAATTGTTTTTAGTAACATTCGGCTTAACCTTTGTTGAATCTGTTTCGGTATTTTCTTTTATTAGTATTTTAGAGATAGAGGGATAAACAAAATAAGTAGCTAATAAAATTAAAAATACCGTAAATCCATAAAACATTTTTCTAATAGTTCCTTTTTTTAACGGCAACTTTTTTCCCGATTTTACTTTTACAATTTGAACGGTAATGTTATCTTTCCCCCCTCTTTCATTTGCAATATTTATTAGTTTACTACATGCAACTTGTGGGGAATTACTTGTTACAATTTCATTAAGTTCGTATTCATCCAAGTATGCAGTCAAGCCGTCACTGCATAAAATATAATAATCATCTTTAAACACTTGAAACGGTTCGGCTATTTCCGGTTCACTGCTTCCGTCTGCGCCTAAAGATCTTACAATAACATTTTTATTGGGATGATCTTTTGCTCTTTCGGCAGTTATTATTCCGCCATCTATCATTTGTTGAACAAGGGAATGATCTTTGGTAATTTGATGAATATTTCCTTCTCGTATCATATAAATTCGGCTATCACCGATATGTGCGGTATATGCCTGACCGTCTAATATTAAAAGGATTACCGCAGTTGAACCCATTTCTTTCAATTCAACATTCTCTGCAGATTCTTTTTTCATCTTTAAATCAGCTTGTAACATAGCTTCTTTAAGAACTATTTTAGGATCGTAGTTAACTCCTTTTATTTTGTCAAATTCTTCTTTTATTGTTTCTACAGCAAGCCTGCTTGCTCTAAATCCCCCTTTATTTCCTCCCATTCCGTCACAAACAATTATTAAATTACCGTAAATACCGCTATACAAGCCAAAGTAATCTTCGTTTGCAGTTCTTTTTTTTCCTATATCGGATAAATTGCCTACTTCAATTTTTGTTTTCATTATTCACCTTTTATTTAATAATTTCTATTAATCTTATCCCCAAATTCTGTTTTTTATCTTTATAGTTTACATATCTATCAGTCATTATTTTACAACTTTCAGTATTAGAATTATATGCTCCTCCTTTTACAATATACGAATCTACTTCTCTTTCTCTTTTTGTACTTGTCATTTCATAAACATTTCCGCTCATATCATAAATACCTAACTCATTTGATTTTTTAGTTCCGACCGGCTTGGTTTTTTCGTCACTGTTAGTATATACCCATGCAACTGATTCTAAGTAATCACTACCTGCAAATTCATATCCTCTACTTTTATTCCCCCCAAATGCCGCATATTCCCATTCATATACAGTTGGTACCCTATAATTTATTCCTGTTTTCTGACTAAGTTTTGTAATAAACTTTTGGACATCATAGTAACTTACACTCTCAACCGGTAAATTATCCCCCTTAAAAAAACTTGGGTTATTTCCCATTATATTTATCCACTCTTTTTGAGTTATCGGATACTTAGATATTCTAAAATCATTAATTCTGTATATTGGTCCTTCGCGTTTTATTTTTCCAAAAAAACCATATGTAATTCTCTGATATTCTCCGCCGCTTACTTCATTCATTACCGGAATAATCGGTTCATTTTTTATTTCATATTGTTTATTAATTATTTTTGGTTCATTTTTAAATTCTATCTTAGAAGTAGAATTCCCTTTTATTTCCTCAGTGCAATTGTAACATGTTACATACCTATCGGTTTTTTGGTTTTTTGTCATTTTTATTATAACATTTTTAACATCATTACTAAATGAATAAAAAAATGTTCTTAATCTTTCTTCCGTATTTCCGTCAACTATCTCTCGCATTACTTCAAAATCACTTTCGGTA
>CALGLM010000170.1 GCA_937930275.1 uncultured Ignavibacteria bacterium | reverse complement strand
TTAATCGGCTTATCTTCTTTTTCTTCTTTAACTTTAGATGTTTTATTTTGACCTTTTACCGCATCTTCTGTAGTCGATTTAGCGATGGTAGTAGTATTTTCTTTTCCGCTATCTATTACAACTTTTTTATTTTCGGATTTCTCGGATTCGTTAATGTTTAATACTTTATTTGTCTCAACAATATTTTCGTTTCCGGTTCGCTGTTTTATAGTATTTTTAATTAATTGTTCCGAACCGATATTTTCTTTGTTTTCACTCCCCTGTTTCATTTTATCATTTTGGCTAATATTAGCCTCAGTGTCAGCATAATTTTTTCCTTTATTTCTATCGGAATCTACTTCTTTTGTTTCAATGCTTTTATTAGGATGAAGTGAAAAACTTGTAATATTTTTTTTAACTTTTATATTATCTTGTTTATCTATATCGGTCTGTTTGGTAGCAATAAAACTACTATTTAATTTTTCGTTTGTTATCTCAACAGATTTTGTTTTATCTGTCTTATCGGTTGTTCCAATTATCTCGCCATTTTTATTATTTACTTTTTCAGCACTATCTGCTTGTTTAATATTTTTATCGTTAACTAAAGGAATGCCGCCTTTATCGTTACTAATATTATTATTTTCTTTATTTAATATTTTTTCGGTCGGTACTTCTTTATTTACTATCTCTTGGTTTGCTATTTTATCGGACTGTTTATTTTTTTGTTTTTCTGTCTCTTTTAGTAAAACTTCGGGCTTAGTAAAACTTACTTCTTTTTTATCAGACGCTTTATTGGCTGTAACAATCTCTTCCGTATTTGTTGTCAATTCACCATTTTTTGTCTCTTCAATCGGTTTGAACGAGTAATTTATATTCTTTTCTTCTACACTTTCAACATTCCCCTTCTGTAAACTTTCATCCTTCTGTAGGGTTACATTTTCTTTTGTTGTTTGATAAATATTCGTATTTATTTTATTATCGAACTTGCTATCAGGATAACTTTTATCAGTCGATATTCCCTGTTCCACAGAAGTTTTATCATTTTTTATTGAGGAATTATTTTTATTCCCGCTTATCTCGTTTACGCTATTGTTTACAACTTCCTTGTCTGTAAATTCTCGAACATTTTCATCATAAGGTTTACTATTATTTACGCTTTTGATATTATTTTCAATAGTATTTTTATTTTCATTTTTTTCGGTAGTAGATTTGTCTTTTACGTTATCAGATTTTGTTTGTAATGTAATTCCTTGTACAAATTCGCTTTCCTTAGTTTTTATAGTGTTTTTCGGTACATCCGTGCTTTCTATATTTTCAGTGTTATTAATTTCGGATTTATTTTGTTCGGTTTTTAATTCTGTAACAACGTTTTCCGTAACCATTTTTTTGTCAGCTAATTTAACTTCTTCTACCGTAGTTAAATTTTCTTTGTTAGATATAGAACTTAAGCCGCTTTTATTTTCCGTCATGTCAACAGGTAATTCATTCCCCTTTGGAATTTTTATTTCAGTCTGTATTCCTTCATCAACTGCAAAATTTATATTGTTTACTTTGTTATTTGTTAATAAAGAATCATCTTTTATCTTGACTTTTTCGTAAACCGAATTTTTATTCCCCTCATTATTAACATTTATATTTATTATTGTCTCATTATTCTCGGGTTTTATCGAATCACTATAAACAATATTTTCTTTATTAATAACCGTTGCATTTTTTTCGGTTAATTTAATTTCGGCATTAACTTTTTCATTTACCGAAGTTTCTTTAATAGTATTATCAACTTTTTGATTTAATGTGTTTGTTAAATTATTGTTGTTTGTTTTTGGTGTTTGGTCATCACTACTTTTAACTTCGCCTATATTTACTTTTGATACCGTATTTATATCGCTATTTTCTTTTGCTACTACTTCATCGGAAACCGTATTGTTCTTTTGAGCTAAATTATTCCCTTCAATTTTTTCTTTTATAGGATCTACATAATTATCTGGTTTATTAATTATTTTCGGTTCATTTACTGCTTCTTTAAAGTTCCCTTCTAAATTTTTCAATGAATCGTTTAACTCGATTTTAGTATTTGTATTTTCTGCAACTTTATCGATTGATTGCTTACTATTGATTGTTGCTTTTTCATCAACTAATATTTTTTCAATTATCGGTTTATTGTTAATTGTATCATCGGATTTATTATCTATTTTTTTATTACTCACCTTAGCAGCTTCGTTTTCGGAAAATTGCGGAGTATTATTATTAATTTCTTTATCCGTACTTACAACTTTAGGAATATTTTCTTCTTCACCGGTTAAAATTTTTACTGAGGGTGTATTTACTATCTCCGTTTTTTTATTTACGGTTTTATCACTTACTTCATTTATTTCGTTTACTAATTTTTTGTTATCCGTATTTTCTTTACTTATTAAAGTATCATTTTTAATTTCTGTCTGTTTTTTGTCCAAAACTACGTTAGGAATATCTTCATTTGCGGCTTTTTCTTTTACTTTTTCAACTTGCTTTATATTTGTTTCAACCGGTATTTTTACATTACTATTATCCGAATAATTTTTATTGGAAACTTCGGACTTCAAAGTACTTAAATTTTCATCTTTATTTAACTGTTCTAAGATGTTATTATTTGGCGTACTACTAACCTCTTTTTTATCTGATAAATTTATTTTTTCAACGCTTTCATTATCAGAGTTAATTTTATTCGTTTCTACTACTATTTTGCTCGCGTTATTGTTATCAACATTTAATATTTCTGCGTTATCTTTTTTTTCATTTGAGTTTGTAACTCTTTCACCCGTACTTTTTATATTTAAATTATTATTCTCTTTTGCAGTTTCATTAGTTTTATTTTCGGTTCCATTAATAAGTGAAGGTACATTTTTATCAATTGGATTTTTTGTATTATTTAACGGTTTTTCTTTTTTGTCTTCAGTACTTACTATCTCTGTATCAGCATTTGCTACTCTATTTACTGTGTTTTCACTTTTTAAGGGAATATCCTCATTTTCGGTTAGTTTAACCTTAGAATTAATCCCGTCTTTACTTTCCGAACTTAAAATACTTTTAGTATCAACCGTTTTCACTTCTTTATTTAATATGGTATTGCTACTTTTTGTCAAGTTTACCGGTTCACCCATAACTTCGGATTTTTTTTCAATTTTAATACTACCCTTACTCAAATCAGATTTTATTTCTTCTTTTAATTCAGTATCTTCCGTATTAATTAGCTGAGATATTTTTTCGATAACTGTTTTAGTTGTTAAAGGAGTCTGTTTTTCATCGGCAGTTTTTGGAATATTACTATCTTCATTACTTTTACTATTTACTTTATTTACTTTTAATCCTGAGTTATTTATGTTAATATTTTGCTTTGTATTAACATCATTAACCATTGAAGTTAAATTAGTGTTGGTTTCAACATTTAAAGTATTATTAGCGTCTCCTTCGGGCAAACTGATTTCCCCGTCACTTTTTATAAAAACGTTTTGCTGTTGTTCGATATTAGATTTTTGGCTATTATTCAGCAAAGGTGCAAATTGATAATTTGTATTAGGTATATTATTATCCGATTCCTTTTTAACATAGCTGTAAAAAGTCACATTTTGTTTTTCATCTTTATTAACTAAGTTATCACTTGCTACTTCGGACTTATTCGTAATTCCCGCTATAATAGGATTAATTGCACCCGTGTAGGCAAAAGTTAATCCAACTTGATCATTTTGTTCGTTATTGTCTAAGTTTTTTTCTTTATAAACAACAACATATTCGCTTGTATCGTTATTTGATAACAAAGGATTAATGCTTTCGCCGGTTTCTTTAACAACTTGGAAACTTGAAATAGATTTAGGTTGGTTTACCGCAATTACAACCCCTTTATTCTCGTCTAAAAGTTGAAATATTTTGTTTTCGGATATGTGTTCGGAAGCTGAATCTTTATTATCGCTATTAGTAAACTTAATTTGTGAAATAACGCTTTTTAGTAAACTTTCAAGCTTTTCTTTTGGAACTTTAAAATCTGCAATATTAATATTCTCTGTCCCCTGCTCGTTACTTAATAATGAAAGCAAGTTTTCGACAAACTTTTTAACATCACCGGGTTTATAATTTTCGGTATCAATTTCGGCGGTTTGTAAAAGATTAAGCTCAATTGAATCATTATCATTTAACGTTTTACCTGTACCGGTCGTCGATTTTGTATCTGCGGCAGGCATATTATTAGCCAAAACATTAATGATGTCATTAAACAAGTAACTTGCACCGGTTATTTTTGAATTTTTTGTAACCGCTGCCCCGCTTGAACCCGACGATTTTTCGATGAATAACGGATTAAAAAACATATTAATGATTTCCTAATAATTTAGTGACTTTTTCAACGGGCATAAAAGAGAGAACTTCTGCTGCTTTCTTTTTCTTTAAAGCATATATCAAATCTCTTGCCACATTATCTTGCATTCCCATAATTGCCCGTGCAGCAACTTTGGAATCCATTGCTTCGTAAAGTTTAACTGTTTGTTTTATCCATAGGTTATATGTACTATCTTTTTTAGAGCTAACTTGTTGAACTTTTATTTTTTTTAATTCTTCTTCTTTTGCGGCAAGCTGTTTCATCAAATCTTCATTTTTCTTTTTTGCATCCTTTAAATCAACTTTTAAGGTACTATCCTGTACTACAATTTTATAAACGGTATCTGTTTTACTTGTCCAATACATACGTTTAACGCTATCAATAACTTCCGCATAAAATTTTTCTCTTATAAAATTTCTTACTTTTTGATAATCTTCAATTTTTAAAGTTATTTTTTTCACTGCTTTTTCCGGTTCAACAGTCGTAGAAAAATCGAACTTAAAAATATTTTTATATTTTGTGTTTGCAAAGTACAACAGACCCGTAACAGCAATAAACGCCATTAAAAAAGCTAAAAAATATGCAATAAAATTTTTCATTAAGTACTAATTCCCCTTAGTTTTTTTTGTCGCAATATCATCTATTTCTATTTGCTCAAGTCTGTTTTGTTCAACAATAAATTGCTGTAAATGTTTTTCTTCCAATTTTTCAAACATTTTTGTTTCTTTTGATTTTTGAGCTAATTCATCTAATTTCTGTTGTCTTACCTTTTCCAATCTTTCAATATCTTTTTTTATAGAAATAATTTTTTCATCAATTAGTTTTTCAAAGTTATTCATAAATTGAATTTCTGAAATTTTTAACGATTTTTTACCTTTTAAATCACTTATGGTATTATTCTTTTCTTCAATAAGTTCATTAATTTCTGATTTTCGTTTTTCAATTTCAAGCTCTACTACCGCAACTTCTTTTTGCACTTTTTTTTCAACAATTTGCTTTACTTTTTTAATCGAATCAAATTTGTAATTAAATTTTGCCATAGTATTATGCCATTATCGGTTTTTCAATTATTGCTTTTAATTTATTAACCGAATCGTTAAAAGTTGCTTTTTCAAACATATCTTGTTTAAGATAACTTCTTAAATCGGATATTTTGGAAAGTGCATGATCTATTAACGGATTACTCCCCTTAACATAAGCTCCGATATTTATAAGGTCTTCTGCTTCATAATATGTTTGCAAAATTTCTTTAAAGCTCATTGCTCTCATTCTGTGGTCGTTTGGTACAATATCCGGCATTACTCGGCTAACACTCTGTAAAGGATCAATTGCAGGAAATTGTGCTTTATTTGCCAATTTTCGTGATAATACAAAGTGTCCGTCTAAAATTGAACGAACTGCGTCTGCAATCGGTTCGGTCATATCGTCACCGTCAACCAATACAGAATAAAAACCGGTAATTGTGCCAAGATTAGAAGTTCCGGCTCTTTCAAGCAACTTTGGTAATATTGCAAATACACTTGGTGTATAACCTTTTGTAGTAGGCGGTTCGCCTATTGTTAACCCAATTTCACGCTGTGCTAAAGCAAATCTGGTAACAGAATCCATCATCAATACTACATCTAATCCTTGATCTCTAAAATACTCGGCAATTGTTGTACCAATATAAGCCGCTTTTATTCTCATTAAAGCCGGCTTATCGCTTGTTGCAACAACAACAACCGATCGTTTTAATCCTTCTTCGCCTAAATCTTTCTCAATAAACTCTCTAACTTCTCTTCCTCTTTCACCTACCAATACAATAACGCTAACATTTGCGTTCGTATTGCGTGCAATCATTCCAAGCATAACACTTTTACCTACGCCGCTTCCCGCAAATATGCCCACTCGCTGCCCTTTTCCGGTGGTAAGTAACCCGTCAATACTCCTTACTCCTGTTTGTAGCGGTTTATTAATTCGCTGACGTTCCAAAGGATTGGGTGGCTCTCTATAAACGTGCCTATAAGCTTCATATTTGATATCTCCTTTTCCGTCCATCGGATTTCCGAAACCATCAACAACCCGCCCTAATAAATTATTGCCTACACCAATCATTAAACTTTTACCTGTAGCACAAATAGTACAAGAAGGAGATATATTTTCAACTTCGCCCAACGCAATTGATAATACTTTACCTTCTTTAAAAGCTACGACTTCGCTTTTACAAACTTCTCTACCGCTTCTATCTACCACCTGACATATTTCGCCTATTGCCACATTAGGACCAATAGAAACAATAACTAATCCGATAACGTCAGTCACTTTTCCGTTAATTTTTATTAACTCAACGTTATTAATTATTTTATCGTACTTTTCAATATATGTTGGGGCAATATCCAATTTTATGTTCCCTGATTTTCGTTAAGACTATTTTCAAGAGCGGTTATTATTTCATTAAGTTGAGTACTTATTCTTGCATCAACATTTCCGATTTCTGTCTCAATTAGTCCGCCCCCTCTTTCAATTGTATCGTCTGTTTCAAATTTTAGTTTATTAAAGCTATTATTTAAGGTTACTATAAAATCCCCCTCGTTTAATAATTCATAATCGGCAGGGTGCAACCTAACAACTATTCCCGCTGCACCTAAAATTTTTCCCACAGAATTTTTAAGCGTACTTTCTATTATTGATTTATTTTCAATCTCTCTATTTAATATTTTTTGCGCTATTTTTGCCGATACGTCAATTACAATTCTTTCAAATGAATTTTCTAAAGATTGAACTCGTTCTTCAATTCCCGATAAGATAGCATAAAACTCTTCACTCTTTGACATTAACTGATTTGTGAACTCTTGTTCCAACTGATTTTGTGCTGCATTAAAACCCTCATCAAATCCTTGTTGAAAAACTCGTTCAAGTTCCTTTTTAAACTTATTTTCTTCTTCCTTATAAATCTCTTGGATATCCTTATTGTTATTTGCAGTGCCGGGAACAACAATTTTAAGACCTTTAGAAGCAGAACCGACTTTAATAACGTTAGACATATACTTCCTCCGAACCACCTCGGAAGCTGATTGTAATTTCTTCTTGTTCTTCAAGTTGTTTAATTACGTCAACAATTCTTGCTTGGGCAGCTTCAACTTCTTTCAATTTAACAGGTCCCATAAACTGTAATTCTTCTTTCAATAAATCTGCAGCACGCTCAGACATATTTGCATATATTTTTGTAGATACTTTTTCGTCTGCAATTTTAAGTGCAAATCCCAAGTCTTTTCTATCAACTTCTTTAAGTATTCTTTGAATATCTTTATCTTGTAAATGAATAATATCTTCAAATAAGAACATTAATCGTTTAATTTCCGATGCTACTTCAGGGTCTTTTTCTTCAATTCCGGCAATAATATCTTTGCTTAAAGTTACGTTTGTTCTATTTAAAATTGTAGCAACACTTTTTGGTCCCCCAAGCTTACTCATGCTTTGGTTCATTGAAAATCCTGCAAGTTCGTCAACAACTTTTTCAATTTGTTTTAATGTTTGAGGAGATATTTTTCCTAAAGTTGCTATTCTAAATACAACTTCGCTTCTTAATTCGTCCGGAAGTTCTTTAATTGCTTCTGCAGTTTGGTCGGGATTTAAATGCGATAATATTAGTGCAATAGTTTGAGGATGTTCTTTATTTAAAAAGTTTACAAGCTGAGTCGAATCAGCTTTTTTTAACACATCAAAACCACGTAAAGTTGTTAAATTTTTAACCTTTTCAATAATTTCCATCGCTTTAGCAAGTCCAAACGATTTTTCCAGAACTTGTTGAGCATAATCTATACCCCCTTCAACCACGTACTCTTGAGCCGTAATTAAAGCATAATAATCACTTAAAACTTGATCTACAACATGAGACGGTACGTTTCTAACCTGCGAAATTTCGGCAGAAATAGCTTCAACATCTATCGGGTCTAATTGCTTAAATAGCAATGATGCAGTTTCTACATTTAAGGCAATCATTAACAATGCCGCTTTTTGAACACCGGTTAAATCATTTACCGTTAAATCTTTGCTTTTTAAGCTTTTTGATTTAGTACTCATCTTCTCTTAACCACGAATTAATTAGTTTTGCAGCTTCAGTCGGATTTTTTTGAGCGTAGTTTACAATTTTATCCTGCCTAACTTTCTTTTCTGCGGCAGCATCCGTAATTTCGTCTTCAATATCTCCGATATCTAATAAAGCTTTCTTTTTATGGCTTCCGCTACCTAATTGCGGAGCTCCCCCCATTCCGCTACTTTCGCCTTCATAACCGCCTAAATCACCAACTGCTTCGTCTCTGTAGCTAACTGTGCCTATCAATATTTTTTCATTTTGTAACTTTTTCATCAAGCCTTTCAAAATAAATAAAGAAGCACCTACAGCAACTATAAGAATAATTATGTTTGTATAGTCTTGTATATTAAACGGCATTCCTTCGGTTAATTCTGTTTCGTTTCCCATATTTGTTTCAAAAGGGATACTTTCAACCGTAACTATGTCATTACGGGTCTCATTAATTCCTACAGATTGTTTTACTATTTGTTCCAGTTTACGCAATTGGGCATCGGGTCTCGGTTCAATAACTTTTTCTACCTTATCGCCATTTTTAATTTCTTTAGTTAACCCGTTAATTACTGCCGCTAAAGTTATTCTTTTAATATTTCCTGTACCTTGTATAACTCTTTCAATTGTTTTGCTAATTTCATAATTAGTTGTAGCATTTTCACTTGTTGTACCCGTGCTATCACCTACACTTTTTCCTCCGGTTTGTTGCTTTACGGTCTGTTCGGAAATAGCGACTTGAGTTTCGGGGTCATAAGTTTCCATTGTTTTTTCAACTTGGTCAAAGTCCAAATCTACATTAACTTTAACAATCGAATTACCGTAACCAAGTACGTTATCTAAAATTGCCTGGGCTTTATTTGCTAAATAATTTTCAATTGATCCTTTTATTTCGTATTGTTTTGCCGATACAAAAGAGACGGAATTTTCGTCATCATTCTTAGAAAGTAATCTGCCTCGCGAGTCAATTATAGTTACTTTACTCGGTTGCAATCCTTCAACACTACTTGCAACTAAGTTACTAATTGCAGTAATATTTTGTGAGGTCGGAGTAAACCCGGGAGCTAATTTTAACACAATAGAAGCTGTCGGGGGCCTATCTTCCGCTTTAAATAAACTTTTTTCGGGTACAACAATATGCACTCTTACCCCTTCTACGCCGCTTTGCTGCATAATAGTTCTGGAAAGTTCTCCTTCAATAGCTCGTTTATAGTTTAACTTTTGCATAAACTCGCTCATTCCCATTAGGTTTTGGTCAAATACTTCATAACCCACTATACCACTGCTGGGAATTCCTTTTCCTGCCGCAACAAGACGCATTTCGTAAACTTTTTCTTTAGGAACTTTAATTGTACTCCCGCCGTCTTCTAACTTATAGGGGACTTTTTGACCGTTAAGTACTTCGACAATTTTATTTGCATCTTCGGGTGCTAAGTTTGTAAAAAGAGTACTATATGTAGGTTCGTTAAAAACAAAAACCACAAATCCCAATAATACTAACGTTATTACAACAACACCGCCTAACAACATTCGTTGTTGTAAAGATAGCTTGTTAAAAATAGCAAGCATTGATCCAAAATTTGATTTATTGTTTTCCATTAACCTTGTAATCTCGTTAATTCACGATACATATCAATTGTTTTATTTCTTATTTCCACTAAAAGATCAAGACTCGTTTTTGCCTTTTCACCGGCAATCATAACTTCATGCAGTTCAACGTCTTCGCCGTTAACAAACTTTTTAGCTAAATCGTTGGAATCAAATTGCTGTTTATTAACCGACTCTATAAAGTTACCGACAAGATTATCAAAATTTGGTAACCCCATTCCGTTATTTCTAATCGGATTTACATTATTTACTGCATTTGTAACATTTGTTTGATTAGGATTGTTATTTAAACTTTCTACCAATCCGTTTAATGGATTTAACATTTCGTTGTTTTTTGTATCCAACGCTCCCATAAACATTTTGTCAAAATCGGTTCCTTGAACCGCTCCTAATCCTCCCGCATTTTGCATACGAGAAAGATTATTGGCAACTTTCATTATTCCGCTAATATCCATTTTTAACCTCTTCTATCGAATAATGAACCTTTTGTAACTCCGCTTAATTTACCGCTTTTTTGGTAAAAGTGATAATCAACTATTTCCGTTTTGTTTTCCGGATACAAATCTGTAAAAAAGTCTTTTTCTTCTTTACTAATTTTTTCTCCCACATCGGGAAATTCCGCTTTACTTGTTACGTTTGTATTATAAGCCTTGTTAATTGCATAAGGGTTATAATTACCGATATTTGTATTAATTATTTTCATGTTAAATCTCCAAGGCATCTTTAGCCATCTGCTTTGATGCACTAAATGCTGTTAAATTTGCTTCGTAACTACGAGTTGCCGCTACCATATCAACCATTTCGGTTATTATATTTACATTCGGCATCTCTAAATAACCATCTGCATTAGCATCCGGATGATCAGGCATATATACCTTATCACCGGGGGTTTTATCTACAACTACCTGCATATCTAATGTTTCGGAATTGTCTTTTTTGTTTTGAATTGACGGGGTTTCTAAAAAATGCACTCCACCCGAGCTTTTCATTATTGCGTTTGCTCCAAAATCCTCAAGTTTACTTTGAAAACTATTTTTTTCCGTCACTTCAATAGTTTTTCTCTTATATGGTGTTCCGTCACTTGTTTTTGTAGTATTTACGTTAGCAATATTTTCAGCAATCAAATCAAGCTTCTTTTTTTGCAGCTTCATTCCGGATGAGCTTATTTCAAATGCTTTAAAATTTCCGCCGATTTCCATTATCTTACCCTTTGAATTATTGATTGCAAGTTCTTATAGTAATTACCAACTTTACGTGATGCAAATTTAAACATTATCGAGTTTTGCGCTAAATCTGCCATCTCTTTGTCAATATCAACATTATTAAAGTTGGATTCCAATTCAGGATTATCATCTTGAACAATTGCTTTGTCTTCCGGTTTATTGCCGTTAATTGTAATTCCAAATTCGTATTGGTTAGCATTTGTTGTCTTTAAGTCGTTTTTTTCGGTCTCACGCAAGTAGTCGTCAAACGACATATCTTCACGTTTGTAATTTAACGTACTTATATTAGATATGTTTTTAGCTACCAACTTTTGTTTGATTGTACTGTAATCCAAGTACTGTTCAAATATTTTTACGCTTTCACCGGGCATAATTTTACCTACTTTTTTTTATCATTATTCAAACTTAATGCCAAAAGTCGTAATTTACTTTTATTATACACCGTATTAAAATAAAACTGTTTTAAGCTAAAACACTCTTTAATATAATATAAATTATTTAAATTTATTACAATTTATATAAATATTTATCGATAAAAAATAATAAAGACTATATGTTATAGTATTAAAATAACGATTCACACTGATTTTTTAATTGCTCCTTTTTCCATATTGCGAACACTCACCACCTAACCCCTTTTAAACGGAAATAATTTTTTCTGACGTACTGACAAATAAAGCTTAACTTATTACTATACAACGGGTTGCTAAGTACCGTCAATACCTTTTTTAAGGTTTAGACAAGGGGACGTGGGTTGAGTGTGCTTATGCTACTTGAGGAATAATATAATTCATAAATAGCAATAATTTATCGCTGAAATTCACAATAAAACCCTTTTGATACGGAACATGACGCAAATATTAGCATAAGTTGTTGCAATATAATCAATTACGTATAGATGCCAGACATAAAATTCCCCTCTCTTATTCAGTATTCAGTCAAGAGAGGGATTAAGGGTAAGTTCATTTTTGTTTTGATACAGACACAATGGAGATGAGTGTGCCCTATCACACATAACCTCAATTATTAATAACCAATTTAGAACCAACAATTTCATACAAGAATAAAAATTTTTTGGCTAATTTAAAATACAAAACGCCCCTAAGGGCGCTCATAAAAAATTAATGGCTAAAAATGACCAAATGTATATTATTCTTCGTTATAATCTAAAATAACCGATTTAGTTTCGCCGCAAGAACAAACAAATTTTATTTCTTTGATGTTATCGTTTGCATCTTTTTTTAAAATCAGTTTAACTCCGCCGTGGCTATCTTCTTCTACAGTTATTTTTGCCATACCTATTATTTTAGCTTTCTCGCTTTTAATTACGTTACCGTCCGCGTCAACATCTCTGTATGATATTTCGCGAAAACTGGTTTCTTGAAAGTCTTCTTGCATCATAATGCCTTATTAATAGTTTCGTGAATTTTTTCTAAAGGAACAATTGCATCAGCATATCCGGCATCAACAACCGCTTTAGGCATACCGTAAACCACACACGATTCTTCATTTTGCGCAATACAATAACCGCCCATAGTTTTAAGCTCTTTAATGGCTTCAAAACCGTCTTTTCCCATTCCTGTCATTATTACTCCCAAAGTTTGCTTACCATAAACCTTAAGCAAGGATTTAAGCATTACGTCAACACAAGGTTTATGCAAAGTATCCGAAGGTTTATCGGATATATTTATAACTTCTTCATTTTTGGCGTTTTTATAAATAGTCATATGATAACCGCCGGGAGCTAAATAAACCCAGCCTTTCTTTACTACCTCATTGTTCTCGGCTTCTTTTACCGAAATAGGTGAAAGCGAATTTAATCTATCCGCCAACGACTTTGTAAATTTTGGAGGCATATGTTGTACAATAAAAAACGGTACATTCGCTTTCGGATCTAAAAAAGGAACAAGTTTTTGCAAAGAGAGCGGTCCGCCGGTAGATATTCCGATACCTACCGCCTTATATCCAAAACGAGGAATAGTAAGCGATTGTTTTGTTGTAATCGGTTTAGTTTTATCGCCTAACGATTGCAACCTTTCAAGCCTATTTCTTAAACTTTTTTGTTTAACAATGGCTTTTATCTTTTTTATTAATTCTTCTCTAATATTTACAATATTTACGCTTACAAACGACATCTCTTTCGGTATAAAATCAACAGCTCCCAGTTCCATTGCCTGAATGGTTGCTTCTGCACCTTCGGTTGTTAACGAGCTAACCATAATAACACTTGTAGGGCACTCTGCCATAATCTTTTTTAATGCAGAAAGTCCGTCCATTACCGGCATTTCAATATCTAAAGTAATTATATCCGGTCTTAATTTTTTTGCCAAATCAAATCCTTCCAACCCGTTTTTAGCGGTTCCTACTATCTCTATCTCGGTATCCGAGCTTAACATAATTGAAAGAGATTTTCGCATAAATGCGGAATCATCTACAATAAGTGCTTTTATATTTCCCAATTTTAATCCGTTAATTTGTGTATCAATTCACCGATATCAACAATCATAACAACGGTACCGTCACCCATAATTGTTGCTCCGGCAATTCCTTCAACATTACCTAAATAATTTCCGAGATTCTTAATTACAACTTCTTTTTGTCCTATTAAATGGTCAACTTTTATGCCGTAGCGCTTTTCGGCAATTCCTACTATAACTATATATTGCCAACTTGCGGTATCATCAATTCTATCTCTATATAAAACGTCACTTATATCAATTAAAGGAAGAACATTTTCCCTTAATTTTATACAATCTACTTTGTTAACTTTATAAATTTGATTTCTCGGAACCCTTACAACTTCAATTACTGAATTTAACGGTATTACAATTATTTCTTTTTTAATTTGGACATATAAACCTTGAATAATTGCAAGCGTTAAAGGTAATTTAATTATAAACCTTGTTCCTTTTCCCACTTCGGATTCAATATTAATGATACCGCGTAATTTTGCCACATTAGTTTTTACAACATCCATTCCTACACCGCGCCCGCTAACATTTGTAACTCTTTCGGCAGTAGAAAATCCGGGTAAAAATATAATATTTAACGCATCCGTTTTGGAAAACTCGGCAGCTGCTTCCTTTGTTAATAAACCTTTACTAATAGCTTTTTCTTTTAATTTTTCCGTATCAATTCCGCCGCCGTCATCTTCAATTGAAATAATAATATTATTTCCTTCGTGCTCGGCTGCTAAAATTACTGTACCCGTTCTGTCTTTCCCAGCTTTTTCACGTTTATCCGGCATCTCAACTCCGTGATCTACCGCATTACGTACCAAATGCACCAAAGGATCATAAATTTCATCTATTAAAGTTTTATCTAACTCAGTTTCTTCCCCCTTAATAACCAATTGAACCTGTTTCCCCATTTCTTTACTTAAATCACGCAACAATCTGGGAAATCTGTTAAAAACTTTACCTATTTTAACCATTCTTGTTTTCATTATGGCTAAATGTAAGTCGGTAGTCATAAGGTCAATATGACGTGTAGTTTCCGCTAAATCACGCGATAGTTTTGTTCCTTCGTTTTGTAGAGAAAAATCATTGCTAATTTGTGTTAAACTATTTCTACCCAAAACAAGTTCGGAAACAAGGTTTAATAACGAATCGAGTCTTTCAACATCAACACGAATGGTATTATCCCCTTTTTGTTGAGAAGATGCCGATTTAGTTTCAACTGCTTTTGTTTCATGCACTTGTTTTTCAGAGGGTTTTGCCCCCGGTATCCTTTCAATCGGTATCGTTTCTATTTTTTCGTCTTCAATAATTTCATCTTCGTCAATAACATCTTCAACTTCGGTAATATCATCCGAAACACTATCGTGTACCTTATCTTCCGCACTTAAATCTTCGGTTGGTTGTTTGACTTGTTCGGTTGATGCACCAAAATCTCCGGTCTCCATCATTTTTACAACGTCTTCTAATTGCAAAACAACATCTTCAACTTCAACATCTTCAGATTTAGTTTCATTTATAGTATCCACTAATAACTTTATTGTATCAAAGGCTTTTAAGATACCGTCCATTATGGTCGGGTTAAGTACGTTATCCCCCTTGCGCAATTTGTTTAAGATATCTTCGCAACGGTGGGTAACTTTTTGTAGTTTTACCAACCCTAAAAATCCTGAAGTACCTTTAACGGTATGGAATGACCGGAAAACTTTATTTAGCAGCTCGCTATCTTCCGGTTGGTTTTCCAAATCGACTAAATCTAAGTCCAAAGAGTCCAATATCTCGCGAGTTTCTACAATAAAACTCTCGAATATTTCCTTCATCTCCGGATCGTTTAATAATGAATATTCGTCGCTCATAGTCTATGAAAATAATTTATCAATTTCTTCTTGCGAAGTTTGTTGTTTAGTTTGTCTTACAATCGTGTCAACATTTTGTTGTCTCTGTTCGGATTTATCATATCTTGCATTAGGGTCAAAATTTGCACCCATAGGCGCTTCTATACCAATAACTTTAATATCTTCCCTAATATCCGATTGATCGATTTCTTTAATTAATGAGGTTAATTTTAAGTTAACCGAATCTATTAAATGATTTACTGCTGCTAACTGTTGAGAAGTAATATCTTGTACTTGTAAAGATAAAGTAATTTGGAATAGGTCGTTATTTGCTTGAACCAAAATTTTTCTAAACTTTTCAAAGGCTGATTGATAATTATTTAGCTCAATATATTCTTTTAATAAAGTCATTAATTCGGTATCGTTTCCGTATTTTTTTTGAACTAAAGCTTTAATTTCGTTACTGCGTGCTTGTTTTGCGTCATAATCCGATATTACCGCGTCCATCTCTGAAAGTTGATTTGTAATTTTATCAACCATATCCAAAATTTCCGTAGTAGCCATTTCGGTCTGAGAAGTTACGTTGCTAATCTGATTAGAAGCTTTAGGCATTTGTGCAGTGCTTTCGGTAATAGAGGCATTAATACTTTCAATAAGCGGCACTATTTCCTTCATAAACTCTATTAAACTTTGAATAATGGGTACAATTTTTTCTCCAAACTTAAATACATTTTTCAAGTCATTAAGTTTTGAAAAAACTTCCGACATATTTCCGCCAATTTTTTGCATTTGTACCTCTAATTATTTGCTAATATAGTTTCAATTTTCTCTTTTAATACTTGAGGAGTAAACGGTTTAATAACATAATTATTAACTCTTGCTTGCAATGCTTCCACAATATCCTCTTTAACTCCTCTTGTAGTTACCATTAATATCGGTATTTTATTTAGTACACCGTCAGAACGGATAGCTTTGGTTAGTTCCAAACCGGACATAACAGGCATATTCCAGTCTGTAATAACAAAATTAATGGAGTCATCGGCTTGCAGTTTGCCTAAAGCCTCGCTGCCGTCTGCAGCTTCTACATAATTTTGATAGCCCAAATTTTTTAGCGAATTAATTACTATTCTACGCATAGTAACCGAATCGTCAACAACCAAAAATTTCAATTCCATAGTTTCTCCGTTAATTTAAATATTTTGCCACTTCATATTGAATTCTTTTAGGGTCAAACGGTTTAACCAAATACGAGTTTGCACCGCTACTCATACCCCTTTCAATTTCTTCGCTACCGGCTAATGAAGAAAGAATTATTATCGGAACATCTTTATAATCTTCATTCTGCCTAATTGTTCGTATTAATTCAAATCCGTCCATGTTGGGCATATTTAAGTCCGTTATAACCAAATCTACTTTATATTTCGGAAGTACTTCCATTGCTTCCATACCGTCAATTGCAGAAACAACTTCAAAGCCCTGCATTGTTAACGAAAAAGTTACAAACTTCCTTATAGTCGGCGAGTCATCGGCTATCAATATTACTTTTTTCATGAAAAATTACTCCTTTTTATATCCAATTGTTTTTGGAAAACTTATAAGCTTAAATGCTTTTGAAATACCGTGCAGCGTTTCAGAGTAACCAATAAACAAGTATCCGTCTCTAATTAGCGAATTATATAGATGCGAAACAACCTTTATTTTAGATTTTAAATCGAAATATATAAGCACGTTTGCACAAAATATTATATCAAAATTTGTCATCGCTCGCATCGCTGCATCATCATATAAATTTAATATCTTAAAGCTTACCATTCGTTTTATGTTAGGATCTAATTCAAACGTACCCCCGGAAGCCTTAAAATACTTTTTCAAATAGTATGAAGGGGTATTTCGGATAGAATATTCTTTATAAATTCCGCTTTTAGCCGTTTCAACAACCTGATAATTTATATCTGTTCCGACTATTTCTATAGATAACCCGGGGTATTTTGGCTTTATTAGTTCGTTTAATATCATTGCTGTTGAATAAGCTTCTTCTCCCGAAGAAGAGGCTGCTGACCATATTCTTAATTTACTTTTATTAAGCTTATAAGGAGAACTCATTAATTGCGGTACTACAGTTGTTACCAACGCATCTAATTGTGGTTGGTTCCTAAAGAAAAATGTCTCGTTTATCGTAATTACTTCGTACAAATATTTTAATTCCGGTTCTCTATTCGGATTAAATTTTACATATTCCAGATACTTTTCAAACGAGTCGATATTTAAGAAGCTCATTCTTTTTTGCAACCGACTTTCCAACAAATACTTTTTATTATCTTGAAAATATATTCCACATAAATCGTATATATATTTTCTCCATTCTTCAAAAGTCACATCCGAAAGCTTTGCTTCCGTTTTGGACGAAAACCCAAAATTGAATTGAGGGAAAGGCTTATTACTCGAAGAACTGGAAAACTGATTCATCATAATATTTACCACCTATCATTAATCGTTATTGCTTGCTTTGTAACAAGGTTTTTGCTTTTTCACTTACCATTTCCTCGGGGTCTTCCGCTAATTTTTTAATTGCTTCTATTCCGCGCGGATCATCAAAATACTCCAATATTTCTAATACTCGCATCTTGTTCCACATGTTATTATCGTTTATCATTGTATCAATAAACATAAATGCGGTTTCTGCGTTTAAATAAAAAAGCATCTCAATGCATGTTCGTCTAATTTCCTCATTAGGATTATCTAAGTTTAAAGTAAATATTTCGTTTAAATTGTAAAACTCAATAGGAGTAACTTCGCGTAATGCAGCTCCGCCTTCTATTTCCAATATTTCTTTAAATAATTCCAATAACTGTTTTAAGTTTGTAACTTGTTGCTTTAAATATCCGGGTAATTTTGTATAAAATATTTTTGCATTTTCCAAAAACTTACTTTTTAAGTTTTCGTTAATTTCAAAATCTTCGCCGTATATTTTTAAACAAACTTCAATTACTTCTTTATCATTAAAAACGGTTATTAAATTACTTGCGGCACGTTTAAACCTAACATCTGCCTCAATTAATGTTTTAATTACGGCATTTTTTATATGTTCGTCAAAAGGTACGTCAAGTTGTAAGTTATCTTTTAACATATTTAAAGTTTCAATTGCTGCCCACATTGTAGGACCGCTTAAATTCTTTAAATCCGATAATATTTTGAAGAAGGATTCAGTATCTCCTATCAATCCAATACTTTCAATCATCGAAAATTTAGTAAGCTCGTCAACCGTGTCATACTTTGTCATAATAAAATCTAATGCTTCCGGTCCGCCTATCTTTCCCAGTGCTTCAATAATTGTAGGACCATATAATTCACTAACTTCATAAAATCCTATAATTTGCGAAACTGCCGATTGACATTTGATATTACCTAAAGCTTCAATACAAGCAAGAACTACGTTTTCGTTTTCTGTTTGTTTTAATACTTCAACAATTTTTTCGGCTGGTTTTGTATCCCCGATTAAACCTAAAATATCGATAATAAACTTTTTATCGTCATCATCCCCTTTTTCAATATAATTAAGCATCTCGTTAACAACAACCAATCCCTTTTTTAACAATACTTCACCGGCTAAATTACGAATAGAAATATCTGTTGAAGAAACGAAAGGAACAACCAATTCGCCTATAATTGGAGAATCCAAATTAATTAGAGCGAACGAAACAGCATCTCTAACTCCTTTATCGGGATCAGCAAGCCTTCCGGTTAATTGTTTTATTACGGACTCGGGTACATCATTCATAAATCCTATTGTTTCTGCTGATGCACGCCTTACTGAAGCATCTGCATCCTTTAGCCCCTCTATTGCTGTTTTTAATTCGTCTGAAAAATTTTCCATACGCACTCGCCTGTTTTACAATCTATTAATATTGTTGTGTAAAATAATACTTTTTTACAAATAATAAAATAATATAATTTGAATAATCGAATATTTATTGTATTTGTTTAGTTACTTCTATATTTAATTGTTCCATTCTATACCTTAATTTTGAACGCGATAAACCTAATACTTTGGCAGCACGTACCTGATTTCCTTTAGTAATTTCTAAAGTTTTTTGTATTAATGTTTTAACCACTATGTCTATCGAAATTCCTTCCGGCGGTATTTGCAAAACAAACTCGCCTTTATTCTTTATTTCTTCTTTGTTTGTATTTAAAAAACTAAAATGGTTTTCTTTAAGCCTATTTCCTTCAATCATTAGCATCGCCCGTTCAAAAGCGTTCCTAAGTTCTCTAATATTACCTTTCCAATACTGATTTTTTAGTAATTCAATAACTTTATCGTCAATTTCCAATATTTGTTTATTAAATTTTTTTGAAAATTCGTTAATAAACGAATATGCAAGTACAATAATATCTTCTTTCCTATCTCTTAAAGGGGGAATTGTAACTTTGGCAACATTTATTCTATAAAATAAATCTTCTCTAAAATTCCCCTTTTTAACTTCCTCTTCCAAGTTCTTGTTTGTAGCTGCTATAACTCGTACATTTACCGAAACCTCTTTTTCACCGCCCAATCTGTAAAATTTTCTTTCTTGTAGTACTCTTAACAGTTTAACCTGCATTTCCAAACTTAGTTCGCCTATTTCGTCCAGTAATATTGTACCGCCGTCCGCAAGTTCAAATTTACCAAGTTTGGTTTTTTGAGAAGCACCGGTAAAAGCTCCCTTTTCATGTCCGAAAAGTTCGCTTTCGGCTAATTCTTTGGGTATTGAACCACAGTTAATCGAAATAAACACTTTCTTTTTACGCGGACTAATTTGATGTATATATCGGGCAAAAACTTCTTTTCCGGTTCCGCTTTCTCCCTCTAATAATACTGTTGTATCGTCACTTTCGGCAAGCTTTTCAACTTCTTTTAATACTTTGTTTATCAGTTTACTTTTACCGAACATTTCCCGCGTCATAGTATCTCCGTCCACAAGCGAACGTAATGCATCAACTTCTTTTTTCATCTTTAAATGACTGCTGCATCTATCCAATACATATGTAAGTTGTTCAAGTTCTACGGGTTTTAATAAAAAGTCGTAGGCACCCGATTTCATTGCTTTTACGGCAATAGTAACATCGCTGTAAGCAGTAATCATTATTACGGGTATGTCCGGAAATCTTTTTTGTAATAAACTTAATATCTCCAGTCCGTTATGGGTTGTTAAGTAGTAATCCAGCAATATAATATCCGGTTGAAATAATTCAACGGTATCTACCGCTTTCCCTCCGTCCATGCAAATATCAACGTCATAATCCAATTTAATTAAAACTTTTTTTAATGATAGGCATATTAAATTGTCATCATCAATTATTAATACTCTAACCTTCATTTATATTCCTCAATTTAATTCAACGGAAACTTAACAAAAAACCGGCTGCCTTCTCCTTCTTTGCTCTCAAAATCCAAATCAGCTTCAAATTCTTCCAAAATCATTCTACAAACGCTTAAACCTAACCCTGTTCCGGTTTCTTTGCTTGTATAAAAATCATTAAAAATGTGTGCTTTATCTTCTTCTTTTATGCCTATTCCGTAATCTTTAACAGCAAAAATTAATTGGTGGTTTTGCGTAAAAATTTCCACTTCAATTTTACCGTTATTATAACTTGCTTCAATTGCATTGCTAAGTAAATTTACAATAACTTGAATAATTTTATTTTTATCAATACTTAAAACCGGTAATTCTTGTTCAAAGTTTAACTTAATTTCAATATTTTTCTTTTTGGCTGCACCGTCCAATAAAATAAGTGCCCTTTTATACAAATCTAAAATAGAATACTCATCAATATCTTGCTGCGATTTTCGAGCAAAATCTAAAGTGTTTTCCATCAAAATCTGAATTCTTTCTGTAGCTTCTTTGCAAGCTTCTATACTTTCTATCAAATCGCCGTTTAATTCGTTTTTGCTTAACGTTAAATAATCAAGGTTTAACTTTAACGCACTTAACGGATTTCTTATTTCGTGGGCTAAACTTGCTGCGAGCTTTCCTAAAATTTGTAACTTATTATTTTGTATGTCACTTGACAATATTATCTCGCTAAAAATGTAGAAATTTACACTTACATATTAATTAATTTGCATAAAATTTGCAATATTAATATAATAATTTATAAAATAAGGAAGGGATTTTTTTTAACGGAGGGATTACATCTTAGAAAGTTCAACAAGCATTTTTTCTGCAATTACGCTTGCAACTTGTTTACTATTATAGTAACCCGAGTTTAATTTTTCTGTATATTTTGTGTTTTGTGTTGAAGCTGCTTCGGTCGATTGTTTTAATCTGGCTTCCGGAGAAATTTCAATTTTATCTGCCGCTACCGGTTTTGCTTGCGTTGCTACCGCTGTTGTATCTGTTACAGACGGCGTATATGTTTTAGCAATTGTACTTGCATTTAAATGCGAACCGATACCTTTAATATCCATTTTTTCACCTATAATTCGAAATCTTTTTTTGGTTTTGCATCGAGTTAATCTCTTTGCTTAGTATTTGTAACTCTTCATTTTTTTTTCTAATGATATTATCGAACTTTTTGTTTAAAAGTTTAGTAAAAACATCAATTTCTTCTTTGGCTTTTGTTAAATAAGAATGAGGATAATTACTTTTAATTATATCAAATAAATTTTTAACCTCTGTAAGATACTCGGCTATTTTTCTATTGTTTACAATATAGCTGTCCCCTTCCATATCATCAAGACATTTATCTATCTTATCAAAATATGTCTTGATATCACATATAATAGTAGTAAAATTTTGTTCCATAAAATCAATAGCTTGATAATGAACTTAGCATGTTCTGACTGTTTATTAATGCGGCATATTGATTTTGCATTTCTTGATACTTTTTCCTTAAAGTTTCGCTGCTCTTATCAATTCTTGCCTGTACGCTTGTAATCTTATCCGTTAAATACTTAATGTTGTTATCATACGAGGTTTTAACATTGGCAATTACGCCTGCAGAACCTAAATAATTGCTGACATTGCTATATAATTTTGTCGCAATTCCGGATGACGAATTAAATATGGAAGCAACCGAATCAGCTTTTTCACTAATAGCTTGCGAAAATTTAGTTTCATCAGCAAAAGTTAAACCGGTTGTAGGATCAAATGTAATGCCTATAGCCGAAAGTCTATTATAAACAGAATCGCTTGCACTATCAACTTTATTCATTACGGAAGTAGTTAATGTACGTAAAATGCTTTGTGCTGTTGCATCACTTGTAAATACGCCACGTCCTAATTTGTCGGAAGTAGATTTATTTTTGATATTTAAATAAACATCGTTAAAACTTTTTATAAAATCTTTAACCTTGTTTTTAATTGTCGTATCATCGGCGGCAACAGTAACATCAACAGTTTTTGCCGTATCTGCCATAACTCCCGATAGATTAAACGTAACACCGTCAACCAAATCGGTAATACTGTTTGTATTTCTTTGTATATTAATTCCGTTAAAATTTAATTTGGCATTAAGTTGATTATCTGTTGTACTATTGGCAGAATAAACAAAACCGGCCGCATTATCATCGGCAATTACTGTTCTATTATTAAGTACGGATGCGGTTAATCCTAAGCTGCTCAAAGCGCTTCCCGATACGTCACTTAAAATTAACCTATTATCGTAACCGGTATTATCAGCAGTTAAAGAGAATTTTGTTAATCCTGAAGATGGGGCAAAATAGGACGCAGTTGTTAGCGCCGAAGCTGCTTTTTCTTTCGTAACGTCAATTCCTAAAAAGTTTAATAAACCGCCGTTATCGTCACTACTTTTTAACGAAATATATTTTGAAGAATCGTCAACGGTTAATTTTAATTGTCCGGTAGTAGTATCCTTTTCTGCCGTAATGCCCGAAATGTCACCTATTTTGGATTTTAAATCATCCACTACTTCGGAATATGATTTATTGGAATAATCATAAGCTATTGTTGTTTCGGTACCGTTTAAGTTAACTTTAAATTCACCGGTACCCGTAAAAGTATTTGATTGATTTGTGGTAGATGATTTTACAACTGCTTTATCGGTATTTATTGCAGTACTTAATTTTTGCATTAAAGTTTGATTATTTTCGCTATCGTCAAATTCAACATCAACATAACTGGTATAATCACCGCTCTGTAATTTAACAGTATGAGTACCTGCCATATTCGTAATATCATATGTATCTGTCGTAAAAGCCAAACTTGAGGAAACCAACAAATCACTTTTGGCAAGCTGATTAACACGGATACTATAGTTTCCGGCATTTGCCGTAGTTGAAGCTGTAGCAGTAAAATAATCACTGCTGGAAAGAGTAGTTTTTTTAGATTTAAATAACGAGGAAGTAGTAGTACTTTTTAAATCATAAAGAATTGATTTAAATTTATCCAGACGAGTGCTTAAATCTTCCCAAGCACTGCTTAACGAGCTAAATTTAGATTTTCTCGTTTCTAAAGGAGCAATTGTTCTATTGCTTTCTACCGTTGCATACTGAGTAACTAATTGCTCTATTCCCGAAGTTGATAACGGGTTAACACTCATTTTACTGCCTCATGTTTTTATTAAATACAATTACCCAAACTTCTCTTAAATCAGTCAATATTTTCAAAGTTACTTCGTGGTGTCCTTTTCTCATCTGGTCTTGGGCAAACTGATATAGTCTAAATAATCCGGCAGAAATTTCACGAGCCTTATCATCTTCAAAATTTAACGCATTTATTAATTGCGTTAATGCTTTATTCGTTTTTTCGATATCGCCGCGCTGACAGTTTACTATCGCAAAATCATATACCTTTAACAATAGCTTTTCTTGCGATGCATCCAATATCTCTTTTGTTAAATAAGCATTTGCTTTATTATTTCTTTCATATAAAACTGAAGCTCGTTGTTGCATTTTTCTGTCCGTTTTGTTTAATAATCTGCTATTTTCTTTTTACTGTTTTAGCATTTATTCGTTTTTTTTACTTTTTCTTATACATATTATCGAAAAAAATCATTTTTTCTTTAGCTGTTTTTTACCCGATTATTATTTTTGCATTTTTATCAATTTAAGTAGCTTTTAATTTACTAAAATTAATAAAAAATAAAAAGGATAAATTAAGTTTAACATTAAATTTAATATTAGATATAGCAAAGTATAATTTCTTAGCTTAAGGTATTAAACTGTTTTAATCGGTATAGATATAATTCCCCAAATATTTATTGAATAATGCTGAATAAAATTTATCAATTTTAGTGCCAAAAATTAACATAATACTAATTTGAAATCAAATTATCAGTTTAATTATATAAAACTTATTTATCATATAGTTACCGTAACTTTTCTTTTAAGTGAATTAAATAAATAAATATTTTTTCCATTTGTTTTATTTTTTTAATTCGCCGGTTCTACCTATTTACTATTTCTATTTTTGCATTCATTGTTAATTCACAAATAAATTTGTAAATTGCATATATAATTATTAAAGAGAAATATGTTGGATTTTTTATATTCTATTGATGTATCAGTTTTTTATTTTATTAACCACACGTTGCAAAATCCTCTGTTTAACAAATTTTTCCCATTTATTACCGAAGTTAAACATTGGCATATTGCCTTTTTATTATTATGGGGCATTAGTTTTTTTAAAGGAGGAAGAAAGGGGAAAGTTGCTGCAATAGGTGCAATATTAGTTATTATTGCCTCAGACCAAATAAGCAGTAATTTACTAAAAAATTGGGTACAAAGAATTAGACCTTGTAACGTTTTACCGGATGTACATTTACTTGCAGGATGTACAAGTTCATTTTCGTTTCCGTCTTCACATGCGGTCAATAATTTTGCAATGGCCGTATTCTTCTACAAATTTTTCCCCAATTTAAAGTATCCGTTGTTTATTACTGCATTTTTAGTGGCATTATCACGACCTTATTGCGGAGTGCATTATCCTTCAGATGTGTTTTTTGGAGGTATAATAGGCGGAGTAATAGGATATTTGTTATCTATTGCCGCAATTAAAACAGATTTATTTATTCAATCCAAATTTGGTAAAAAAGAATTATGAAAACAAAATTAGAAATTGCTAAAAACTGGTTAACCAGATATACGGGAAGTAATATAGACGAACTTGGCGATTATATGCTGCTTACTAATTTTAGTAATTATGTTACAAAATTTGCCGAACGATTTAATTGTAACTTAAACGGGGAAGGAAGACCTATGCAATCGGCAACTAATAGCAACGGTCTTAGTATTATTAACTTTGGTATTGGTTCGCCAAATGCAGCCACTATAATGGATTTACTTTCGGCTCGCGCTCCAAAGGGAATACTTTTTTTAGGTAAATGCGGCGGATTAAAACGTTCAACCGACTTAGGTCATTTTATTTTACCTACCGCAGCAATTAGAGGCGAAGGTACAAGCAACGATTATTTTCCCCCGGAAGTGCCGGCATTACCTTCATTTAAGTTACATAAGTTCGTTTCGGATGTTATTTTAAAATATCAAACTGAATATAGAACCGGAGTAATTTATACTACTAACCGCAGATTATGGGAATGGGACCAAAACTTTAAAAAATATTTAAAGCAGATTGGCGCAATAGGTATTGACATGGAAACAGCTACAATTTTTATTACCGGATACGCAAATGCTATTGCGCGTGGTGCTTTATTGCTTGTTAGCGATTTGCCTATGTTCCCCGAAGGTATTAAAACTTCACAATCGGATGCATTGGTAACTCAAAAGTTTGTTGATTTACATCTAACAATCGGAATTGAAGCTATGACGGATTTAGGGATAAAAGGAGAGCAGATTAAACATTTCACTTTTTAAATTTGGCACTTAATTTGTTTTGTATTGTTTAATAATAAAATTATGGTTAGATTTATAACAATCATAAAAAATGTGTAAACTAAAACATACAAGGTAATAAAATGAAAACTACAATAAACATATTAATGGTTCTGTTTTTAACACTCGGCTCGGTTTTAATAGCCCAAACCGAAGATGAAAAAAACACAATAAAAAATACATTTGCCAAAATTATTGAGATCAGCAAACAAAAAGATATCACTCCGGCTGCCGGTCTTTTAGCTTACAACGGTGATAATCAGGCTCGTAATTTGAAATCACCGTTAAATTTTGCCGATACGGAAGATAACAATAACGCCAGAAGATTGCTAAAAAAAATAAAAGCACTGTTTGATATAAGCGACTCGTATGTAGTTTTAAATATACAACAAGGAACTAAAAACGACGTTACTACTTATATTTTAACGGCTAACTTTAAAAGCGGTGCACAAAATTTAACTTCTACTTTTACTTTTGTAAAAATAAATAACAATTTTTTATTGGCTTATGCGGAATAAAATTTTAACGCTGCAAAATATCTTTACTGCGATATTAGCTTTACATGTAACGGTTTTTTTTTAATCTTTTTTGCTAATAAATATTTAAATTTACAATTTCTTTTATTTGACGAAAACACTTTTAATTATCTACTAATAATTGCCAATTCATTAGCAATTATTATGGGCAGAATAGCATATTTTTCCGCTTCTGTTATTTCAAAAAAAAGTAATAACGTGTTATATTCTTTAAAGCTTTACAAAATATCTAATTTAATTAGATATTTATTACTTTTAGCCGCAAACTTTTTTAATATTTCCGCCTACATTTACACTCATAATTCAGTTTATATAATTATAATTGCAATATTGGTTGCTTTAACATTTGCTTATAAATATAGGTTTAACGAATTTAATAAGGAATTTATATCTGCCTCATTAAGCGGAAACATACAAGAATTAAGGATTTTTTTTGAATGACCCATGAATTTTTATTAATTGCGCTTATCTTATTATTTGCCTCTTTTGTACAAGGATTTTCGGGTTTTGGACTTGCAATTATCTCAATCCCTTTACTTTCGCTATTCTTTAATATTAAACATGTAATCCCTTTAATTGCCTTATTAGGTTTTTTACTTAATATATTGCTTTATTTTGAATTACGCCGGCATATTATTTTTAAAAATTTAAAAAACCTATATATTGGTTCAATATTGGGAATACCGATAGGCATTTTCTTTTTTTTAATAGCAGATGTTAAAATATTAAAGCTAATTGTTTCAATAATTATTTTAATTTTTGTTATTGTTAATTTTATAAAGAATTTGGAAGTAAAAAAAATACAACCAATATACGGATATGTTGCCGGATTTTTTGCCGGATTTTTAGGAGGAGCAATAAATACAAACGGACCACCTGTTTTAATATACCAAAAAATGATACCTCAATCCAAAACGGAGTTCAAGTCTTCTATTACCGGCTATTTTATTCTTAATTCGGTTTTAATTGTTTCGTCACACTTTATTACCGGTATAACAACAAAATTTGTTTTATTGAATTTTGTTTACTTTTCCCCTATTATTATTATTGGTTTTATTTTAGGCAATAAAACTTTTAAAAAAATAAATACTGTTATTTTTAACAAAATTATATTATTTTTATTGTTAGCTATAGCCTTAATTATGTTAATTAACATTTAAGAATTAGGGGACACTAAAATGCGTTACGACGGCGTAGAGGAAACATATTTTAAAAACGGACAAATAAACGAAATAAAGACTTATAGATCCGGTAAACTAAACGGAGATTATAAAGTTTATTATAAAAGCGGCGTTCTTGCCGAGCATTATTTTTATAAGGATGATTTAAAACAAGGAGAAGCATTTCAGTATTTTGAAAACGGGATGCTTAAATCGGCATTAACTTACGTTGATAATTTAATTGACGGAATTGTAAAATATTATTTTGAAGACGGTGAGCCTAAAGCCGAAGTTACTTATAAAAAAGGGAATAAGCAAGGTTCTACTCGTGTATTTTATCATTCGGGTGAAATTAGAGAACTTTTTAATAATGTTAATAATAAAATTGAAGGTACGTACTCAACTTATTATAAAAGCGGAATGATAAAAGGGGAATGGATTTATACAAACGGCGCACCGGACGGACAAAGCAAATTTTATTATGCTACCGGCGAGCTTATGGCAGAAAAGGAATATAAGAACGGCAAAGAAAACGGTTTAACTACAATATACCATAAAAACGGTAACAAGAAAGAAGAAATTATTTTTGATAACGGTAAAAAACAAGGTCTTAATAAACATTTCGATAAAAAAGGGAATTTAATAAAAGAGATTACTTATAAAGACGGCAAAAAAATTGATATGAGAGATTTAATTAAACATAACAGTTTAATAACAAATAACACATACAATCCTTATGTGGTCAAAAATAGAACTATTACTCAAAAAGCGTTAATCAGCTTATCCATTATTCTTATTGTGGCATTAGGAACTTACTTTTTATATTTACTTTTAGTTTGGCTATTCGGGTAAATATTTAATTACCCATTAACATTTTATAAATTTGAGTTGTAAAAAATGTTATCGTTAAACCCATTACAATCGGTAAAAATGTAGAAACCAAAGTCCATTTTAACGATTTTGTTTCTTTGTAAATTGTATATATTGTAGTTGAGCAAGGGTTATGAACTAAACTAAAAAGCATTAAATTAATCCCCGTCAATAACGTCCAACCTCCTGCCTTTAAAATATTAGCCGTTACGTCAGCGGAATCAGCATTCATCAACACTCCGTTTCCCGAACCACCCGCAATATTGGAAGTCATAATTGTAAGCATTAAAATAGTAGGAAGAACTATTTCGTTTGCAGGTATTGCTATAATGTATGCCAGAAATATTACGCCGTTTAATCCAAAAAACAAAGCAAACGGATCAACATTTCTAATAAAGAACTCGGCAAAACTAACACCCTGTATATTTATGTTTGCAACAAGCCAAATTACCATTCCCGAAGGAACAGCGAATAAAACGGCACGCCATAAAACAAAAATTGTTCTATCAATTAACGAAGTATATAAAGTTTGCAAAATTCTCGGAGGTCTATAAGGAGGAAGTTCTAAAACGAATGCGCTTGCTTCTCCTTTTAATACTGTTTTTGAAAGCATGAACGAAACAATAAGACTTAAAAATATTCCCAACAATGCAACAAATACAACTGCTGCTGCACTTGCCAAACCGGCTAAGTAAGAAGGAACAACTCCCCCTATAAAAATTGTAGCTATTAATATTTGAGTAGGCCACCTACCGTTACACAACGAAAAATTGTTTGTTATAATTGCTATTAATCTTTCTCGCGGACTATCAATAATACGAGTTGCAACAACCCCCGCGGCATTACAGCCAAAACCCATCGTCATTGTTAATGCCTGTTTGCCGTGTGCCCCTGCTCTTCTAAATAAATTATCCATATTAAAAGCAACACGCGGCAAATAACCTAAATCTTCTGCTAAAGTAAATAAAGGGAAAAATATTGCCATAGGCGGAAGCATAACGCTAATAACCCAAGCACCGGCTAAATACGCCCCGTCAACAAGTAATCCCGTAATCCAATAAGGAACTCCTAAAATGTTGAATATGGTCTTAAAAAAGGGATGTCCTTTATCAACTAAAATTGAAGACAAAAATTGCGAAGGAATATTTGTGCCGACTATTGTTAACCAAAAAACAAAAGCAAGCAAAATAAACATTAAAGGAAAACCGGTATATTTGCCCGTTACAATTTTATCTATTTTTTTATCAAAATTATCAATTTTCTTTCCGTCTTTTCGTTCAACACTCTCTTCGGAAATTTTTGCTGCTTCGGAGTAAATAGATTCCATAACATGGTCATGTAAATCTTCTCCTAATTTAATTCTAAGCTCGGTAGCTTTATCTAAAATTTTTTCGTCTATATTTTTATCCATTTCATTCTCTATTCAATCAAAAAATTAAAATCCGTCACTTTCAAGCGAAGCCTTGCTTAAAACCCCAAGTTCATTATTTTTTACGGCTTCAATTAGTCTCTGGTCTCCTTCCAGCAAACGTAAAGCTACCCAGCGTAAATTTGGCAGCTTGGGATACTTTTCTTTAAGCAAATCGGTTAGTTCAACAATTGCAAGTTCAAGCTCTTTATTAATCATTCCTTTTAATCTTCGAGGTTTGCATATATAAGTTCCGCCGGCAACATCATAAATGCTTGCAAGTAATTCTGTCATTCCTATTTTTTGCCTTGCAGCCGCAGCTACAACCGGAATACCGAGTTTACGAGACAAAGTTCGTACATCTATTTTTAATCCGTGTCTTTCCGCTTCATCTATAAGATTTACACAAAGGACGGCTCTATCGGTAAGCTCTAAAATTTGTAAAACAAGGTTTAAGTTCCTTTCCAACCGCGTTGCATCAACTACAATAACGGTAACGTCAGGTTGTCCGAATAAAATAAAATCTCGTGCTACTTCTTCGTCAGTGCTGGTAGAAAGTAAGGAATAAGTACCGGGTAAATCAACAATTTTAAATCTTTTCTCGTTATATATAAATCCCCCTTCGGCCCGAGTTACGGTTTTGCCGGGCCAATTACCAGTATGTTGTTTTAACCCAGTTAAATTATTAAAAACCGTACTTTTACCCGTATTAGGATTTCCCGCAAGTGCAACAACAAAGTCACTATTGGTCATATCAATACCAAGTTTTGTTAAATTACCTATATTGTGTACGGGGCATGTTTCGCATTTATTATTCATTTTAATCCTCAACCGGTTCATTCTGAACAAAAATATTTTCGGCTTGTTTGTTGCGTAAAGCAACAGTAGTGCCTCTAACAAAATACCCTTTTGGATCACCGTTCAAACTTTCAAGCTCTGCCCTTACTTTAGTACCGGCTACTATACCAAAATCCATCAACCTACGTCTTTGAATTCCGCGCAATGCCGGTGATATTCCGGCAATATAAGCTTCTTCACCGACTTTAAGCATATTAAGAGTTTTATATTTTTTGCTTTGCTTTTTTGAGTTATCAATAAAAACAGTAATATTTTGAGCTAATACAGGTGCTAAAACCGAATCTTCTCCGTTTACTATAAAACGGATTTTTACATTATCGGAATCCGTTATTTTAATTTGCGTACCCGGATAAATTCCTAAAGCGGTAATTTGTGCAAAAACTTCAATCGGTTCGTCTTCAATATGTGTAACTATCCCTATATCTCCTCTCTGCAACGATCGTAACGAAACACCGCTCTGTTTTGGCATGTGTCCTTCAACTGTAGGAATCGGATCACCGTGCGGATCAAATAGCGGATTACCTATTTCTGCAGCAATTTTGTTAATTTGCTCAAATGTTAAATTGTGTTCGGCGTGTTCTGCTTCCTGATGCCATTCATGTTCTTTTAAACCGCTTTTTTCGGATAAATATCGTTCAAAAACTCTGTGCATTCTTACCATTCGTACAGCTTGGGTTTTTCCTTCGTCCGTTAGACTAACTTCATCGTCACTTGTTACAACAAGACGAGTTTTTTCCAAATCGGTAATAACATTTGTTGCTTTGTTTAAATTTATATTTAAGTATCCGGCTAAACTTTGAACAGTAGATTTTAGCCCTCGATAATCAGAATCAAATAAATGTTTTAAGGAATCTTCCAAAAGTACTCTATCGGTATTTTTTTTGTACTTTTTCCAAACACCTATTAAACCGTGTTTCGGATGTATTATCCATGCACCCGTAAAAACCACAATAAGTCCGATAATTATTAAAATTAATGGGGTCATTATTTTACTATAAGTTATTTTAACAATATTTTAATATAATAAAATTTAAACCTTAATTATATACAAAACGTTTCAAAAATATTTAAC
>CALGLM010000169.1 GCA_937930275.1 uncultured Ignavibacteria bacterium | reverse complement strand
TGGTAGAAATTTTAAGTTCATCAGATTTATTTATTATGCCTTCACAATCCGAAAGTTTTGGGCTTGCGGCACTTGAAGCTATGGCTTGCGGATTACCTGTAATAAGTACTTCAGTCGGCGGATTACCGGAATTAAATGTACATAACGAAACAGGGTTTATTTGCGAAATAGGAGACTATGAAAGAATGGCAAAATACTCAATAGATTTGTTACGTAATGATAAAAAGTATAATGTCTTTTCTGCTAATGCCAGAAATAGAGCGGTAAACGTGTTTGACAAAAAGATAATAATTCCCCAGTATATTAAATATTACGAAAAAGTATTAAATGAAAATTGACTTTATTAATGAATATATACCGGAATATTTTTTTTATAAATAATGGTTGATTTTTTTTTTTTTTTGAGTATATTTTTATATATTATTACTCAAATTAATTATTAAAATTTGGATTGGAGGCTATTTTGAGAATATTAGTTATAACTTTTGCATTTGTTTTTTCTTCAAGTTTATTCGCACAAAACTTATTTGAAAAAGAGATAATTAGTTTATTTGGGTTTGAGTCTGAAACCGGAGTTACACATCTAATTTACGGGACTAATGGTGGGTATATTAATTCAACTCAATCAACACAATTTGATTATTATCATTATAACACTGCAAATCGTTCAGATTCTGTAATATTTAGCGGATTTATGTCTCAACCACCAAGTTATCCAATAGAAGTTGGAGAATTAGTCGGTGAATTTGGATTTTTTGATAATAATCCCAGTAAGTATTTATATATTAAAAACTATTATGATATGGATATACATGGTAAAATTATTAGGTATGATAATCCATTGTCTTATTCAAGTTTCTATCCTTTACAGCATTTATGGATCGATAAAAATGACCAAAATATTTGTTATGCCGTCACAGAAAATTTTGTAATAAAAAGTACTAATAGGGGGAATGATTGGGGCGGTACAAATTCAAATCCGACATACGGAATACAATTACCTTTTGAATTCGTTTCCGGTAATCCTTATAACGGAGCAATGATTTTTGGTTTGGATAATTATAAACATCTATGCCGTTCCGTTGATTCCGGTAAAACTTATAATATTGTTTTGGATAACAATAATTGGGGTATAAATACAAAAATATATTATGATTTTAATAGAAAAACAATTTATGCAACTAACGGTTATAATTTATATGTTTCGGATAACTATGGTATTGACGGCTCGTGGCAATGGAAAAGGACATTTCCCAAGCCGATTAAAATAGCAATTGACGGCGGTTTATCGGGTAAACTTTGTATAGCCAGTGGTGGAGAATTATTTATAAGCAACAATTACGGCGAGTCTTTTACGCTTTTAAAAAGTTACGAAAGGACTATAAAAGGTATATATAAAAAACCCGGACTTTCTGTTATTTTTATAGCTTTTAACAATAAAATTATTGCAATTGATGAAAATGGAAATAATTACCCATATTATACTTTGATTAGAAATTTACATAAATATTTATCTATGTTTCCGTTACAAGTAGGAAATACATGGGTATATAAAACTGAAGGTGAATTTTTTGATCCGGTTGATTGGCATACATACATATACTACAATAGAGTAAAAATTGTAGGAGAAGAATATTTTAACAATATAAAATATTTTAAATTTTCGGACGGTACATATAGTAGAATTGATACACTTAACGGAAGGGTTTATAAAAAAAATTCTGCAAATCTTTACGAACAGCTTTTGTATGATTTATATTCCGAGAACGGTGATAGTATATTTATTGATAATGATAGAGGAATATTAAATAGCATTAATTTAAGTGATACCCTATTTTTTAATAATTACTTGATTAAGAAAGGATTTAATTATCAGTCACTTTTTATTCAGAAAGAAGAATTATTACAAAACTTCGGACTTATATACTCTTATAAAGGTTATGATTTTGGCTATGATTCCACCAAGTTAATAGGTTGTGTAATTAACGGTACATTGTACGGTGATACTACTTTAGTTTCAGTTGATGAACCGACAATTGTATCAAAATTTGAACTATATCAAAACTATCCAAATCCTTTTAATCCGAGTACAATTATAAAATTTTCCATACCTGAAAGCGGAAATGTTAAGTTAATTATTTACGATGTATTGGGTCGTAAAATAATAGATTTACTAAACGAGTATAAATCAACCGGTGAGTATTCTGTTTTATTCCAACCGCAAAAATATGGATTGGCAAGCGGAGTTTATTGTTATCGTTTAATATCTAATAATAACAATACCGTTAAAAAAATGATCTATTCTAAGTAAAGGAGAGTATAATGAGAAAGTATATTATTTTTATTTTATTTTTATGCGTAATAAAAATAAACGGACAAATTGAAAAATATTTTCCGTTGCATGTCGGTGATGAAAGGCAATACTATAGACATACGATGATGTATTATGAAATACTATACGAAAAAATTGTTGAGTTAAATCAACCTGATAGTAATACATCAATTTATAAAGTTGAAAAAGCGTCAAATTTAAATTCTGTTATAAAACATTATTATTATAAAATTGACAAAACTGATCCTAATACATTGTTTTACAGTGAAGAATTTAGCAATCCTCAAAATTTTTATCCGCTATATAAACTAATAGCAAAACCCGGTGATGAATGGCAACATTCTCCGTATAATTATATTTGGATTACTTTTGCTTATTATACAACTGTTCTTCCTACGCTTTGGGGTGTAGTAGATTCATCTGCAAATTATTATAAATCAAGGATGGAATACGGAGCTCCCGTTGATTATAGTTTATTGAGCGTTATGAAGGGGTTTGGCTTAATTAGAGAGTATATATTTGAAGTGGAAATGACTAATTTAACTGGTTGTAGGTTAAACGGAATAAAATACGGTGATTTTGTGGATGTTGAGGATGAAAATATACCGAAATCGTATAATTTGGATATAAAAAACTATCCAAATCCCTTTAACGGACAAACTATTATTGAGTACTCAATTCCGAATGAGGGACATGTTGAAATAAATATTTTTAACGTTTTAGGTGAAAAAATAATAACTTCGGTTAACGAAATTAAATCTGCAGGCTCACATAATTTTGAATGGAATGCAAACAACATTTCATCCGGAATTTATTTTGCGGTATTAAATTTTAATAATAAAAAGGTAACACAGAAAATTATATTTCAAAAATAGGAGTTTTTGATGTTAAAAAGTTTAACTTTTATTTAAAAATCTAATAGCAAAACTAAAACATTAATTTTCGGTAAATATTCAGTCAATAAAAACCGAAAAAATTAAAAGTATTCTTTAATATTTTTTTTGTTTTTTGTTAATTAAAAAAATATTAAAAAAAGGACGGGTGCTAAGAATTAAACAAAATATTGCATTATTTTTAATTATTAAGAGTATTTATGAATAAATATTCTATGTTTGGTAGTTAGAGTAAAAAAGTACTCGTTTTTTTATAAAAAGATAAAAAAAATAATGAAAAATTTAAGGAAAAATTTGTATAAAATGGCTATAAAAAATTTGAATTATTGAAATTGATTAAGTATTTTAAAGCATATTTAAATAAAATGTAGAGAAGCAATGAGAATAGGAATACCAAAAGAGACAGTACTGGAAGAAAAGAGGGTCGCACTTGCTCCGGCAGGGGTAGATCAACTTGTAAAATCCGGTCACACAGTTTTTATTGAAACGGGTGCCGGCACAACAAGTCATTTTTCTGATGAAGAATATCGCAAAGTTGGTGCCACAATTGTTTATACAGCAGAAGAAATATTTCAGCGGAGTGAATTAATTGCAAAAGTTGCGCCTCTTTCAGAAAAAGAAGTAGAGATGATGCAAGAGGAACAAATATTGTTCTCTTTTTTAAGGCTAACATCAACAAGGCAAAAAATTATTGATACCCTTGTTTCAAAAAGGGTAAACGCAATTGGGTATGAATTGATCGAGAAAGATAATCAGCTACCTATATTACATAGTATGAGTGAAATTGCCGGTCAGTTATCTATACATGTTGCCGAACGATACTTATGTACCGATATTCCAAACACACGAGGAGTGTTATTAGGCGGAATAGCGGGTGTTGCCCCTGCGGCAGTAGTAATAATTGGTGCCGGCGTTGTGGGTTTTAATGCCGCACGCGTAGCTGCCGGTAAAGGAGCTCACGTAATAGTATTAGATAACGATATTAGAAAACTAAGATTTATAGAAAACGAATTCAATAAAAATATAACTACCGTAGTTGCTAATCCTTATACAATTGCACGCGGAGTAAAATATGCGGATGTACTAATAGGAGCTATTCAAGTAAAAGGAGCAAAATCGCCACATGTTGTAACCGAAGAGATGGTAAAAACGATGAAATCCGGTTCGGTTATAGTTGACGTAACAATAGACCAAGGCGGCTGTGTTGAAACAAGCAGACCAACAACTCACAGTGATCCTATTTTTATACAGCACAATGTTATACATTATTGTGTTCCTAATATGCCTGCAATGGTTGCAAGAAGTGCAACATATGGGCTAAATAACTCATCAATCGATTATATTCTAAAAATTGCCGATAACGGTTTAACAAATTCATTGTTGGAAGATATCGGGTTATCCCGCGGAGTATGCTTATATAACGGTACGTGTACTAATGAATTATTGGCGGCTACATTTAACTTAGAATATAGAAGACTCCATATTTTTTCAACAAATTAGAGCCGAATATGACAGCGGAAGATTCAAAAATAAAAATATCAAATTTAGCACCTTGGGTAAAAAAGTACCAAGAGAAGGTTGTATCTGCCGACGAAGCGGCAAAATTAATTAAATCTAACGATAAAATAATAGTACAGCCCGGTTGTGCAGCACCTCTTGAATTAATTAGAGCCATGGTAAGGCGAAAAGAAGAACTGGAAAATGTGGAAATTTATCACATTTTAATTGTAGGTGATCTGCCGTATTTGCAACCCGGAATGGAAAAACATTTTAAGCACAAAGCGTTTTTTATAGGCGGTAATGCACGTAAAGCTATTAATGAAGGAAGAGCAGAGTTTATTCCCATTTTTCTTTCGGAAGTTACAATGCTTTTTAAGAGAGGGGTTATTCAAGCCGATGTAGCTTTGGTTAATGTTAGTCCGCCCGATGAACATGGATTTTGCAGTTACGGAATTGATGTAGGAAATATTAAAACTCCGGCCGAAAAAGCGAAATTAGTTATTGCACAGGTTAATAAAAAAATGCCGAGAGGATTAGGTAATAGTTTTATTCATGTTAATAAAATAGATTATATTGTTGAACATGACGAAGAATTAATGGAACTACCGCAAGTTGATCCCGATACTACTCCTCAAATGTTAGTAGCTTACGATAAAATCGGAGAACACGTTGCTGGGTTAATTGAAGACGGAAGTACGTTACAAATGGGTATTGGTGCAATTCCGGATAACGTATTAAAGTATTTGAAGAACCATAAAGATTTGGGCGTACATACCGAGATGTTTTCGGACGGTATGATTGAATTGGTTGAAAGCGGTGTAATTAACGGAGAAAGAAAAACAATACATCCCGGAAAAATTATTGCCGGCTTTGTATTAGGAACAAGAAAATCATATAATTTTTTAGATAACAATCCTATTTTTGAATTTCATCCTCAAGAATATGTTAATGATCCTTTTGTAGTTTCTCAAAATTATAAAATGACTGCAATAAACTCGGCAATTGAAGTTGATTTAACCGGTCAAGTTTGCAGCGACTCGATAGGAACTCGTTTTTTTAGCGGTATAGGCGGACAGGTGGATTTTGTAAGAGGAGCTGCCCGAAGTGAAGGAGGAAAGCCCATTATAGCTTTACCTTCGACCACAAAAGACGAATCAATTTCCAGAATTTCTACGGTATTAAAACCAGGAGCCGGTGTTGTTACTTCGCGCGGTGATGTTCATTATGTTGTAACCGAGTATGGAGTTGCTTATTTGTTTGGTAAATCAATAAAAGAAAGAGCAAGAGCATTAATTAATATAGCTCATCCAAAATTTAGAGAAGAGCTGACAAAGTACGCAGAAGAAACCTTTAAAATTTGATATATGATAGCCGTTATTGGTGATATTCACGGTTGTTATTATACATTATTGGATATTTATAATTTGATTAAAAAAAAATATCCGAAAGTTAAAATATTTACCGTGGGAGATCTTGTAGATAGGGGTAAATACAGCTTTGAAACAGTTAATTTTGTTCAGCATGAACACATACTTTTTACTCCTGGAAATCATGATTACATGTTTGTAGCTTATTTCAAAGAGCCGGGCAGTCCTTTTGCCCGCTCTTGGATGTTTAATAGCTACGAAGCCACGCTAAAATCATATGAAAAACATCCCGGACAATTAAATAATCATCTTCGTTTTTTACGTTCTGCTCCTTTATTTTATGATTTACCCGATTGTTTTATTTCTCATGCCGGAATTTCTAATGAGTATAATAAATACATCTCGGGTAATTTTGAAAGAGATATAAGCTTGTTGGAAAATGTAATTTATGAAGATTACAAGTACGATCACGGAATTTTATGGACAAGAGAAGAATTAGTTAATTTAGGAAAATTGCAAATTGTGGGGCACACTAAATATGATGTTGTTACATATGACCCAAATGCTAATGTGCTTTATATTGATACAGGTGCCTGTATGGGGTATAAATTAAGTGCCGTAATTATTGATAAAGAAGAAGTTATAGATATATTAGATGTAAAAACAAATGCCCTTGATATTGATACAATTATATATTAATTTTTACTTAGCTATTGTATTTATTAATTAATTTAGATAATTTTTAAAACTAAATTCGGAGGTTTTATTAGAAAATATTATACCGTATTATAATTTAACTTTTAGGTAGAACTATCAATACTCTATTGCTGAAACTAAGGGAATTTTTTAACCGGCTAATTTATTCAATTCCGGTATTTTTTATTATTGTTGTATTGTTTGGATTTTCTGCAGAACCAAAAGAGAATATTAACCACGATATACTATTTGATACATGTATTGAATATGTAAATCAATTGCAGAATAACGAATCAAAGGACGCTCCGTTTGAGAGCAAAGCCGCTGCTTTATCCGAAAACATTGAATTGCAAAAATCCGACTTAGAAATTAATCCGAGTGAGATAAGTATTGCAATCGATTCTTTGTTAAATCAAAAAGGAAAGGA
>CALGLM010000168.1 GCA_937930275.1 uncultured Ignavibacteria bacterium | reverse complement strand
CCATAATGTATGCACCCAACGCCGCTTTCGGTGAAATCTTTTTTTTGAAGTCCGTTACCTCTAATAAATTCACCTACATCACCTAATTTTTTCCATTCAATTTCCTTACCGTTTAAAAACCATTTACCGTTAATTTCTTTTGGTATAATTAATTTTTCACGGTAATACTCATACTGTTTTTTACGCGCCTCCAGCTCCGCCTTTAATGCATCCTCCAGTTCCCCTACAAGCGGGGTAAAATTATCAAGTATTCTTACTATCTCTTCTTGAACTTCCAACGGGGGAATAGGGATAATTATTTTTTTTATTATCGCAAGATTTAAACTTGTTAGAACACCTTGCCCCAAACTTTTAAGGTTTAAATAGTCATTAGCAAAACAATAATAAAGGAATTTATAATCTAAAATATTTTCATTAGGTTCGATAGCACAGACTGATTGATTTGCAGTTAACGGAATTAAATTAACTGCAGAACGAGCAACAGTTGCACCTGTCATAGCTAAAAGTACACTTTTTTCTTTAATCCAACGTGCAGATGATTTTTCAAGACCAAGCTTAGTTATAGATTTATCAGTTTTATTTATAACATTAAAGTTGATTTCACCGGAACGCAACCAAGGTATATCACCATTATAATAATCGTTATTTGTTGATGAAGGAGTTCCCCCGGCGAAAGTTTTACTAACCTCGCCCAACTCTTTATATTCCACGCCGTTTGGGCAAAGTTTATTAATTAAATCAAAAATCTTACTCAAATTAAACCCACACAATAAATTATATATTACAATTAAATATACAAAAATGTTTTACAAAGTTATAAGTATTATTTTTGTTAAAAGTACCTAAAATATTTATTAAATAAACAAATAATTAGTGAGTTTGTAGTAGGCAGACGGTAGATGTAAATAATAGTTTATATTTATTATTTCGGCATTTTAAGCCATATAATAATTTAAATTAAATTTGTATATTTATACATTAAATTATTATTAATTAAATAATTAAAGGATTTTTATGGTTAAGAAGATTATTCTTTTATTGTTTGTGTTTTTAACGGTTAATTGCTCACCAAGCTATAAAGGGAACGATACCCCGGAACATTTAGGAAAAACTATTTATAATGCTTTTTTAAATGATAATAAAGAAGAATTTAAGAAATATATAATGACCGCAGACGATTATATACATATGTTGGATAGTACAAAATTTAGCGAAAAGAAAAAACAATTATACATAGAAAAATATAAGCAGGATATTCCGATATTAGCAGAAAGAACGCTGCAAAACTTTGACGAAGTTAAACAGGAAGCACAAAAACTTGGTATTAGTTTTAAAAATGCCAAATTTGATAAAATTGAGTACAGAGGAGGAAAAGCCGAAATTTTTAAGTATTTATATATTAATATAGTTTTTTACGATAATAATAAAAAATACTTATTACGATTAAACGATTGTTACTTTACTAATAAAGGTTGGCTAATTGCCGGTATTGTATTTTTAATTGAGTACCCTGAGGAATAAAATGTATAAATTAAATAAAATCTTTATTTTTCTTTTTATTGTATCCGTATTGGCAATTGGTGCAGATAGAATGAAAAAAATTGGTGAATTTAAGCTAAAAGTTCCTGAGCCGAGTGCTTGCGTTATAAGTTACGATAATAAATATTTATGGATGGTTAGTGACGGTAATGCTACTGTATATAAAACTGATTTTAAAGGAAAAATTGTTGAAAAATTTGCTATTAATGCCGTTGATTTGGAAGGAATTACTGTAGTTGACGAAAATAAACTTTGTGTGGTTCAGGAAGAAAAGCGGGAATTATTATTAATTGATAATAAGGGTAAAGAGTTAAAGAGGGTTAAAATTAATTTTCCGGGAGAAGCTAATTCCGGTTTTGAAGGTGTTACTTTTGATAGTAAGAGGAATAAATATTATATAGTAAACGAAAAAAAGCCGTGTGCTTTAATTACATTGGATAATAACTTTAAAATAATTAATAAAAAAACACTTAATTTTTCTAAAGATTTATCTGATATTTATTATGATGCCAATAATGATTGTTTGTGGATAAGCAGTGATGAAAGCCATATGGTAATTAAATGTGATTTAGAAGGAAATGTAATTCAAAAATATAAAGTTAGCATAAAACAGATTGAAGGAATAACGATAGATAAAGATAATAAATATTTATACTTGGTTTCGGATCCTGAAGAACGACTATATAAATTTGAGGTTAAGTAATGGTTAAAGTTATTAAGGTTGAAAGAACGGCAAAAGATATTTTGGAGGAAATTAAAACTCACGCTAATCAAACAAATAGAGAAGGGATGAGCAGATTTGGTAT
>CALGLM010000167.1 GCA_937930275.1 uncultured Ignavibacteria bacterium | reverse complement strand
AAAAATTTGAATAAAAATATTTAAAAAAGTTGCTTATCACAAATATTTCCGATAATTTAGTATTTAGGTTAAAAATATCTTTTTAGTGACTGAATTTGAAAAATGTAACGACACGAAGAACAAAAATCAAAGGGAGAAACAGTATATGAGGAAAATTATACTCCTTAACGTACTAACATTACTTCTATTAACTTTAAACATTAATGCTGCGACAACCGGAAAATTAACCGGCGTTATTAAAGACGCAAAAACCGGCGAACCGTTAATTGGTGTTAACGTTATGTTAGAAGGAACAAGCATGGGAGCCGCCACAAATTTGGACGGTTACTTTGTAATATTAAACGTACCTCCGGGTACTTACGATGTAAGAGCTTCATTTATCGGTTACTCTACCGTTGTTATTAAAGACGTTAGAATAATTATTGACCAAACAACTACAATTGATATTGATATGCAGGATACGTCTTTTGAAACAGGCGAAGTTGTTGTTGTTGCGGTAAAACCGATAGTTCAAAAGGACGTATCTTCCAGCCGTATAAGTTTGGATATTAAAGAAATCCAAAATATGCCGGTTGTTAGTGCGGCAAGCGTTATCGGTTTGCAGGCAGGTATTCAGGGAATGACGGTTCGTGGTAGCAGCAGTGACCAAACTTCGTTTATGGTTAACGGTATTAACCTTAAAGATGAAAGAGATAACACTCCTTTTACCGCTATCAGTTTTACTTCTATTCAAGAAATTCAAGTTCAAACCGGTGGTTTTAATGCCGAGTTTGGTAATATCCGTGCCGGTTTGGTTAACGTTGTAACTAAAGAAGGTGATAAAAGTAAATATAGCTTTACATTCTTAGGTCGTTATAGCGCTCCGGGACAAAAACATTTTGGCGATTCTCCTAATTCGTTCGATTCGTATTGGATTAGACCTTATATTGATGATGCTGTTGCCTGGTCTGGTACAAAAAACGGAAATTGGGATGCTTATACTCAAGCACAATACCAAGAGTTTAGAGGTTGGGATAAAGTATCACAGGAATTGTTAAGTGATAGCAACCCCAATAACGATTTAACTCCGGAAGCTGCTCAAAGATTATTTTTGTATCAGCACAGACGTGAAGTTGATATTACAAAACCGGATTACGATTTTGATATGAGTTTTAGCGGTCCTGTTCCCGTTGTTAGCAAATATTTGGGTGATTTAAGATTTGCGGCTTCGTTTAGAGGTACAAAAGAAATGTATATGATTCCTTTATCACGCGATAATTACGAAGACCGTACTATTCAGTTAAAACTTACAAGCGACATTCAACCGGGAATGAAATTAAGTATTGAAGGTTTAACAGGTTTCCAAAAAGGTACAAACAGCAGCCGTAGCGGCGGTCCGGGTTTATTCCGTTCTGCAAGCGGCATAGCAGGCGAATTAGATATTAGAAGCGGCGCAAGTTATTTAGATTCAAGAGTTTTTGCTACAGATTATTGGGCACCAAGCCAAATTGATAGACAAGCAATCGGTCTTAAATTTACTCACGTTTTAACTCCTACTACTTATTACGAAATAAGCTTAAACGAAGTCGGTTCAAAATATGATACCAACCCGGGTAGAAAACGTGATACTTCTAAAGTTTATCAATTTGCAAACATGTTTGTTGACGAAGCACCGTTTGGTGTATTTAGCGGTACCAGTGCTGGTATCGGTTCATCAATGAATATGGGTCTTGGATTTAGCAACAGCCGTGATACCAGCGAAGTTATTACTTATTCGGCTCGTTTCGATTTGGTTAGCCAATTAGATAAATACAATAATATAAAAGCAGGTTTGGAATTTACCTATACCGATAATAATGTAAATTATGCATTGGTAGAACCTTCCTTGCCTACAAATAACACGCAATCCAAATGGCGTACGTACCCAATTAGAGGTGCTTTGTACATTCAAGATAAATTAGAGTTTGCAGGTATGATTGCAAATCTTGGTTTACGTTTGGATTATTCGCATGCAGGCGGCGAGTGGTATGTATTTGATCCTTATAATAAAGCTTTATCCGGTGCTTTTTCAACAGGTATTGATACTTTATTACAGAAAGAAAGCACAGAAAAACTTATAACATTATCTCCTCGTATCGGTATTGCTTTCCCTATTACCGTTGATAGTAAACTTTACTTTAACTACGGTCATTTTAGAAGCATGCCTGCACCGGAAGACTTATACTTATTAAGAAGAAGTCAAGTTAATAACTCCATTGTTCGTATAGCAGATCCAAACAATCCGTTACCAAAAACGGTTGCATACGAATTAGGTTACGAACAAAATTTATTTGACCAATTTTTATTAAGAGTAGCCGGATATTATAAAGACGTTTCTGACCAAACAAGGTTGGTAACTTTTACAAGTCGTGATAACTCGGTTAGTTATTCTATTCCTAAGCCGAATAATTATCAAGATATACGCGGTTTTGAAATTACAGCTACTAAAAACCGTGGTATGTGGGTACAAGGATTTATAAACTATACTTACGAAGTTATAACAGGCGGAAACTTTGGTTTACCAAGTTATAACGAAAACCCGACTACACAAAGAGAAATTGAAAGAACAACTTCTAACTTTAAACAGACTAAACCTACTCCTCGTCCTTATGCACGTGCCAATATTGATTTCTTTACGCCGGAAGACTTTGGACCCGAAATTTTAGGTGTTAAGCTATTAGAAGATTGGAGACTTAATTTTGTAGTTTCATGGAAAGCAGGAACATATTTTTCATGGACAGGTCCGGGAGGTACAATGCCCGGTTACGAAAACAACATTCAATGGAAAGACTATTATAATGTTGACATGCGTTTATCAAAGGCATTCCGTTTTAACGGTTTAAGCTTAGAACTATTTATGGATATGACAAACATATTTAACAATAAATCTATGGATTACAGAGCCGGTTTTGCAGATGCTAAAGACTACGATGCTTATATGAAATCGTTACACTTGCCGGATGATGTAGCCGGTAAATTTAACTACGGAAACATTCCGGGTAACGACCAACCGGGTGATTATAGATCCGGTCCGTATATTCCTTGGGATGATAATGCCAGCGATGCACAAAAAGACGAATGGCGTAAAAATAAATCTTATATTGATATGCCAAACTTAAGTTATTTAACATTCTTAAACCCAAGAAACATTTATTGGGGTTTAAGATTTACCGTAGAGTTTAATTAGAGTGAGGCGAGAATGAAATTTATAAATAAAAATAATTTTAAAAATGCACTTGTATTAACAATAATTCTTTTAATAGGAATGCAGCTAAATACAAATGCACAATACAAAAACAGGTGGATGAACGCCGGTGCTTTGCACAATTGGTTTTGCGAAATCGGAAGCGAATTGGAAGAAGGCGGATTTGTAAAAACCCAGCAAGAAGGTTTTTCTTGGCCATCAATTTATCCTTACCAAGATATGCAGGCTGCAAGAGGCTTCTGGATTGGTGCAAGAGACTTTACAGATGAAAAAGGTGATTTTTATCCTTATAAAGTTGTTACTGCAGGTCCAAGAAATCCCGCAATCTGGGCTTTCTATCCTCAAGAATTTAAAATGATAGGTAAATTTCCTTTAAGCGAAGTTACTGTTGACGGAAATATAACTTATCAAAAAGACGTAACAATTGATGAAATTGATAATTCTATAGTTTTTGACCGCCAATTGCGTAATGTTGTTAACACTCAGCTTGGTGTAACAATGACAAGAACAATTAGTCAATTTTCACAACCATACAACGATAATTACATTTTAGTTGAATATGAATTTAAAAATACGGGTAATACCGATGCCGATCCCGATATTGAATTACCAAACCAAACATTAAAAGACGTTGTTTTTTATTTTACTCATCGTATGGCAGTTAATAAACAATCCCGTTATGTAATTGGTAACTCTACCGGTTGGGGTAAAAATACAATGATTGACTCCCGCGGCGACGGTATTCATGTTGACCCTGCAAACGAACAGTTTAGAGCACAGTTTGGTTGGCACGGTTATACAAACGAAAAAGAAGTAGGATATGACAATATAGGTGCTCCTATATGGGCTATCAACTCAAATTCTAAAAATTACTTAGATCCGGGTGATACTGTAGGTAGATTGGGAGCAACTCAGTTTTTCGGATTTTTAACTTTACATGCCGATAAATCGACTACAGATCAGAATGATGATTTAACACAGCCTACAACAACATTTTACGAAAATAGTGACGATTTACTATTTTTAGCAGGTGCAAGCCCTTATAATCAAGATAGAATGGCTCGTGAATATACTCTTATTACTAAAGGTCATCCTACAAAACGTCATGCCGAAACGGTTGAACCGTCGGGAGATTATGCAAATCAAAAGACTGATCCTAACTTAGGTAATTCCGGTGGTTTTTCAATAGGTGCGGGTTACGGACCTTATACGTTAGGACCCGGAGAATCTGTTAAAATAGTTGTTGCCGAAGTTGCCGCAGGTATGAGTTATGCAGAACAATTAAGAATAGGAAAACTGTTTAAGCAAGGTAAAATGACCGCATACGACAAGAACAAAGAAGTTATGAAAGGAAAAGACTCCTTATTTAAATCATTCCGTAATATTATAACTGCTTATAACGCAGGATGGGATCAAGTTCCTCAACCTCCGCGTCCGCCAAAAATGTTTTCGGTACAATCGGGCGGTGATAGAATTACACTAAGTTGGGATGTTGACTCGCAAGATCCATTCCCTGCAGAAGGATTTGAAATATGGAGAGCTTTAGGTAACGTAGATAGTACTTATTATTTAGTACATACTGCAAGTGCCGATGAAAGAACTTATGAAGACAAAGACTTAATTAGAGGTTTTAACTATTACTATTATGTAGTAGCATACAGAACTCTTAATGTAGGTGCAGCAGGTACTCCGGCAGGTAAGTTAAGAAGCGGAAGATACTATACTCAAACATACGATCCGGCAAATTTACAACGTATGGCAGGTACACAATTAAGCCAAATCCGTATAGTTCCTAATCCTTATCATATTAATGCACAAAATAGCGTAAGATTTCCCGGTGTAGCCGATGCCGATAAAATAGCATTTTATAACATTCCGGGCGAGTGTACAATAGATATTTATACCGAACTTGGCGAATTAATTAAAACAATTGAGCATTCCAACGGTAGCGGTGACGAATTTTGGTATTGTGTAACGTCATCAAATCAGATAGTTGTTAGTGGTATTTATATAGCCGTTGTTACAGATAAGAAAACAGGTGAAAAGCATATAGCTAAATTTGCCGTAATCCGCTAATATTAACTAATAAGACTTAGGTAAAACGATGAAAAGAAATATATTAATAATAGTTTTGATAATGATTGGGTTGCTTAATATTAATGCCCAAGAAAGGAAAAAACTTGCTCAGACCGGTTTTAAGTTTTTAAGTTTATCAA
>CALGLM010000166.1 GCA_937930275.1 uncultured Ignavibacteria bacterium | reverse complement strand
GCTAAACTTACTAAAAAATTCCGCAATTGCACCTACAGTATAAACTAAAAAATGAGGTAAGCGCAAAGTTAATGCACGTTTTCCCATACCTTTAGCTATTGCATTTCCCATTTCATCCCAGTTATAATATTCTTTACTTCCAATAAAATAAATTTCGCCGGCCGCTTTATCACAAGTTGCCGCCATAAAAATACCGCGAACCAAGTCGCTTACATGAACAATAGAAACTTCTTTTTTATTAAATCCGATTAAAGGCAATAAACCACTTTTATAAGTTTTAAATATTAAATATATTTCGGTATCACGTGGTCCGTAAACGGCAGGGGGTCTAACGATAGTTATCGGGATATCTTTCATATAAGATTTTACTAAATTTTCTTCGGCTTTTTTGCTAACTCCGTATCTTGTTATTGGGTTAAGAGGAGTAAGCTCGTTATTTGGTTTCCCGATTTTTGAAGGTCCTGTAGCGGTTAAACTACTTACAATTACAACACGTTTAATAGATTTATTTACCGATTTTATTGCTTCGAGTAAATTTTTTGTTGTTTCTACATTTCCTTTTATATAATCTTCCATCGATTTAGCTTTTACAATTCCCGCAACATGAAATAAATAGTCGGCATCCTTTAACACATCTTTAAGCTTTTCAAGATCATACAAACCGGAGTTAATTATTTCAACGTCTTTATCTTTTAACCAACGTAAATTGCTTGAACTGCGTACAATGCACTTAACTTTGTGTCCTTTTGAAAGAAGAAGATCAACAAGATGGCTTCCGACAAAGCCGCTTCCGCCGGTTACAACTGAAACTAATTTGTTATTCATAATTATATTTTGTTAAAATTAAATTGATTTTAAAGTGAATTAAGTATATTTTTCGGTGTTTAAAAATAATAAATTTCTACATTTAACGGAAATGATGAAAAAAAATAAATTAATGGAGGAATAATTTGGATTTATTCGACAAGTGTTTTGAATTTACCAGAGCCGACGATATTAAAGCGATGGGAGTGTATCCATACTTTAGAGCGATTGAAGAAAATGAAGGACCTGTAGTTCAAATTGAAGGAAAGCGCAAAGTGATGGCGGGATCAAATAACTATTTAGGATTAACCGCACATCCTAAAGTTAAAGAAGCGGCAATTGAAGCGGTAAAAAAATATGGTACAGGCTGCTCCGGTTCTCGTTATTTAACCGGTACTTTGGATTTGCATATTGAACTTGAAGAAAGATTAGCAAAATTTTTTGGTGTTGAAGCCGTATTATTATATAGTACGGGCTATCAAACGGCTCAAGGAATTATACCTACACTTGTTAATCGCGGAGAATATGTAGTTTCTGATAAAGATAACCATGCTTGCATTGTAGCGGGTAACTTAATGGCTCGCGGTATTACTGCTGAATTAGTAAGATACAAGCATAACGATATGAATGATTTGGAAAGAGTTTTACAAAAATTACCTAAAGATGCCGGTAAATTGATTGTAAGTGACGGTGTATTTAGTACCGGCGGAGAAATTGTTAATTTGCCTCGATTATTAGAATTAGCTAAAGAATTTAACGCAAGAACCTTAATTGATGATGCCCATTCGGTTGGTGTTATCGGAAAGGGCGGAAGAGGTACTGCAAGTGAATTTGATAAAGTTGATGAAGTTGATATGACTATGGGCACATTTAGCAAAACCTTTGCGTCTTTAGGCGGTTTTGTTACAGGTAAAGCAAAAGTTATAGATTATTTAAAACATCATTCACCGGCATTAATTTTTAGTGCGTCTCCAACTCCCGCAAGTGTTGCTGCTGCTTTAGCTGCTTTAGATATTTTGGAAGCAGAACCTGAAAGAGTAACCAGATTAATTAGTAATGCCAATAAAGTAAGAACAGAATTACGCAGTTTAGGCTTTACAGTTGTTGAAAGCCGTACGGCAATTGTTCCGGTAATTGTTGGTAGAGATGATATTGCTTTTGCAATGTGGAGAAGATTATTTGATGAAGGAGTTTTTGTTAATGTATTTATTTCGCCCGGAGTTCCGGAAGGAAGACAGATGATGAGAACTTCTTATATGTCAACCCATGAAGAAGAACATTTGGACTTTATTGTTAGTACATTTAAAAAGGTCGGAAAAGAATTAGGATTAATTTAATAGACTTTAATAAATCCCCCTAAATTAAGGGGGATTTGTATTTTAAACATTGCTTTGTGCGGAGTAGCAAATGAATAATGTTGAGATTGTAAAGGTAGAGGATAAAAAGGGAATTAAAAAATTTGTAAAATTTCAGTGGGAAGTTTACAAAGGTTACGAACATTGGGTACCCCCGTTATTAATGGATAGATATAAAATATTAAGCCGTGAAAAAAATCCTTTTTTTGAACATGGTGATATGCAATTGTTTTTAGCCCAAAGAGGGGATAAAATTGTTGGTAGAATTGCTGCAATTAAAAATGATTTACATAATAAAATTCATAATGATAAAGTCGGGTTCTGGGGTTTTTTTGAAGCATTTGATGACCAAGAAGCCGTAAATGCTTTGTTTGAAGCTACAAAAAAATGGCTAAAAGATAGGGGTTTTGATGTTATGCGAGGTCCGTATAACCCTACGGTTAATGATGATATCGGAATTTTAATTGAAGGATTTGACGATGACCCTCGAATATTAATGCCGTACAATCCGCCGTACTATCTTACGCTATTGGATAACTACGGTTTTAAAAAAGCAAAAGACTTATACGCTTACGATATTGCAAATGAAGAAATGAGCAAAAATGATAAGATAAAAAGAGTTGCTAATATTGCCATGCAACGCAGTGGTATGAAGCTAAGAGCAATTGATATGAAAAACTTTAAAGCTGAAGTTGACAAGGTTAAATATGTTTATAATAAAGCTTGGGAACCAAATTGGGGTTTTGTTCCTTTAACTGATTCAGAAATGGACGCTTTAGCAAAGGATTTGATTTCTTTAATTGAAAAAGATTTAGTGGTTTTCGGAGAGATAAATGGTGAAGTAGTTGGATTTGCATTAGCTTTGCCTGATTACAATGCAGTTTTCAAAAAGATGAACGGTAGATTATTTCCTACAGGAATCTTTCACTTATTATTTGGAAAGAAGGCAATTAAGTTTGTTAGAATAATAATTTTGGGTGTAATTCCCGAATTTCAAAAACGTGGATTAGATGCTGCATTTTATAATTATATTTTAGAAACTGCAGCAAAGCATAATTGGTTGCATGGCGAAGCAAGCTGGATTTTGGAAGATAACGAGATGATGAATAGAGGTGCCGAAACAATGAGAGGTACTTTATATAAAAAATATAGAATTTACGAAGTAGAAATTTAAGTAATATTATCAGTTAAAGTTAATTTTACTATTTAGCTTCTCTCTTTGTTTTTATAAAGGGAGAAGCTTTTTTATATATATAAATTTTAATTATTATTATTGGGTTATTGCATCATTATATTTTGAAACATGTGCAGGATCAATTGCTTTTAGTTTTTCAAATATTTTCTGATCGGGGTATTTTTTCATGTATTCAATAATCTCATTATATTTTGAATCAAAAAAAGTTTTTAACAAAGGACTTCTTCTATCAATTTTATCTCTAATATCATATAAATTATTAACTAAATTTGCCATGTTAGTTACTGCTTTTTCCGGTTTTTTAGCAAAAATATCTAAACCGTTATAGTGGTAATTATAAAAATCATGTCTAAAAGTTTGAAACTGAGCGTTTAATAAATTATCTACTAAACCACGTTTGTTGTAAGAAGTAGAAGCTAATTGGTAACCTTCGGAATATTTAGTGCTTGAACCTAAAAGGGCAATATCATAAGCTTTTTGAAAATAAACCGACCCCGATAATGGTTCATAGCTATCTGCATCAAAACCAAGAATTATATAAGCATAATAATCTAAAAATGAAGTTAACGGATCGAAAGATGTTTGGTTAAAATACATTGCCTGATTTTTTTCATACCTGAATTTCCAAGTATTATCCATCAAAGATCGGAA
>CALGLM010000165.1 GCA_937930275.1 uncultured Ignavibacteria bacterium | reverse complement strand
GGAAAAGGAGTTGTTGCATCTTGTTCCTTACCTCCCGAACCAAACATGAAAATTAAAACAAACACCAACGAATTACGTGAGATTCGTAAAATTTCTATCGAACTTCTATTGGCAAACCACGACCAAAATTGCCAAACCTGTGCAAAAAATACGATGTGCAAACTTCAAGATATAGCATATAAATTAGGCGTAAATGAAGTTAGATTTAAAAGAACAAACAAAAAAGAAGAAATAGATTTTAGCAGTAAAGCAATTGTACGCGATGTTAACAAGTGTATATTATGCGGTGATTGCGTACGTGCATGTAGCGAACTTCAAGGTATAGGTGCTATTGATTTTGCATTTAGAGGTTCAAACAGTACGGTATTGCCGGCATTCGGTAAAAATTTGGCAGAAGTTGAATGTGTTGAATGCGGTCAATGTGCACGTGTATGCCCTACCGGTGCACTTACTCCAAAAAATGAAGTTGATAAAGTATGGACAGCGTTAGATAATCCTAAAAAAGTTGTTGTTGCACAAGTTGCCCCTGCAGTACGTGTTGCAATAGGCGAGTTATTTGGCTTAAAACCGGGTGAATTATTAACCGGTCAGGTAGTTTCGGCATTAAAACGTATGGGTTTTAATAAAGTATTTGATACTGCATTTGCGGCAGATTTAACCGTAATAGAAGAAGCAAACGAATTTTTGGCTCGCAAAGAAAAAGGTGAAAATTTACCAATATTTACAAGCTGCTGCCCGGCTTGGGTTAAATTTGCAGAACAATATTATCCCGATATGTTAAATCATTTGTCAAGTTGTAAATCACCTCAACAAATGTTTGGATCAGTAGCTAAAGATATTTTGGCAAAACAGATGAATGTAAATAAAAAAGATATAGTAATTGTTTCTATAATGCCTTGTACTGCTAAAAAGTTTGAAGCAGATAGAGAAGAATTTGTACATGAAGGAATTAAAGAAGTTGATGTAGTAATAACTACTCAAGAACTTGGTGCTATGATTAAACAAGCAGGTTTAAGATTTACAGAGCTTGAACCGGAATCATTAGACTTACCGTTGGGCTTTAAAACCGGTGCCGGAATAATATTTGGAAATAGCGGCGGCGTTACGGAAGCAGTTCTTAGATACGCTGTCGAAAAAGTTAATAATGTTCATTTAACTAATGCGGATTTCTTAGAAGTAAGAGGAACATCCGGATTACGAGAATATTCGGTACAATTAAACGGTGAAACCATTAACGTAGCTATTGTTTACGGCTTAAAAAATGCACATACCGTTATGAAGAATATTAAAGAAGGGAAGGCAAATTATCACTTGGTTGAAGTAATGTCGTGTCCAAGCGGATGTATAGGAGGCGCAGGTCAACCGGTTTACTATACCGATGACGTTAATAAAGCCCGCGCAAAAGGATTATATGATTGTGATAAGATGTTACAATTACATAAAGCTCAAGAAAATCCTTATGTCGCCGAATTATATAACTCAACTTTAGGCGAACCGAATAGTCATAAAGCACATGAATTGTTACATACCGAATATAGAAACAGAAAACGTATAGCAGACGAGCAAATTAGATTAATCGGCGGAAAGAGCGAAGAAAAACTTTGTGTTAATTTTTGCGTAGGTACAAGCTGTTACTTAAAAGGGGCACAAAATTTGTTGCATCGAGTTATAAATCATGTCGAAAACACAGATTTGAAAGACCGAGTACAAATAAATGCCACTTTCTGTATGGAAAATTGTGACGAAGGACCAAGTGTTACAGTAGGTGAAGAAGTAATTAAACGAGCAAACTTTAAATTAGTTTGTGATAAAATTGAAGAAGCAGTAAGCAGTGTACCGATTGAGTAAATAAAGTTTTCGATTAAATAATTATTAAAAAATAAATCGAAAGATAAAGAGATATGCCGGAATCAAGTAAAAAGCAAATAATATATACAAATAAAGCCCAATGCCGCGATTGTTACAGATGTGTTCGTGCGTGTCCGGTTAAGGCAATTAAAATGTTTGATGCTCAAGCTTCGGTTGATGTTGATAGATGTATTTTATGCGGAACATGTATTACCGAGTGTCCGCAAGGAGCTAAACAATATCGAAAAGATATTATATTAGCAAAAGAGTATTTGGAGAGTGGTCAAAAAGTACTGCTAAGTTTAGCCCCTTCTTTTCCGGCTTTTTTTGATGATAGTGTTGTTAGTCGAGTCCCATCTGCTTTACGCAGCTTGGGATTCTCTTTTATTTCCGAAACGGCAATAGGTGCTTATTTAGTTAGTAAAGAAGCTGAAAAATATATTAAAAAGCATGAAAACAGACCTCATATTATCTCTTTTTGTCCCGTTGTTGTAAATTTTGTAGAAAAATATTATCCATATTTAAGCAATTTTTTACTGCCGGTAAAATCTCCAATGATTGCACATGCAAGATACTTAAAAGAAAAACACGGTTACGATTGTAAAGTTGTGTTTATAGGACCATGTATTGCAAAAAAAGACGAATCTCAAAGAGACTTGTACGAGGGGTATGTTGATGCGGTTTTAACTTTTGACGAATTAAAAGAATGGTTTGAAGAAAAAGAGATTGATTTAAGAAAATTTGAGGAAAGTTGGTTTGACGAACCGTGTGACGATGATGCAAAATTATTTGCGCTTTCCGGCGGATTTGGTAAAATTGCCAATATGCCTGCCGATCCAATTTCAATTACCAATATTACTACATCCGGATACGAAAGTATTAAGCAGGCGCTAAGTTATTTAACTCCGGATAAACACGTAGTAATTGATTCGTTATTTTGTAATATGGGATGTATAAACGGTGCCGGAATAAAAAACGAAGTTAATTTTTTTGAAAGACAGCAGCGTGTTGTAAAATATGCTCAAAAAAAAGATTCGTTTTTGCCAAAAGCCGTTACTAATTATACAATTGAAAGTGACTTGGGAGCAAAGTTTAATCTTTATTCCGTAAATCCAAAAAAAGAAATTACCGAAGAACAAATAAAAGAAGTTTTGCAAAAAACGGGAAAATTTAACCCTGAAGACGAGTTAAATTGCGGTGCTTGCGGATACAATACTTGTCATGAAAAAGCAATTGCGGTAATAGAAGGGATTGCAGAAATTGAAATGTGCATTCCTTTTATGAGAAGACTTGCAGAGCAGCGCGGTGATAAAATTATTGAATCTTCGCCAAACGGAATTGTTATTTTAGACAAAGAATTAAATATTGTAAATATGAATCCGGCATTTAAAAGATTTTTTTATTGCAATAATTCAATGTTTGGAAAAAAAATTAGCGTATTAATGGATCCTGTTCACTTTGAAGAATTAAAAGCCGGCGAAGAAGATATTATTGAAAGAACTGTTAACCACGAAAAATATAATATTGTTTGTCATCAAAAATTATATAAATTAAAAAATGAAAATCAATTGGTCGGAATTTTTGTTGATATTACAAAAAATTTGGCAGATAAAGAACAGTTAAATTCATTAAGAAACGAAACTGTTCAGCAAGCACAAGAATTATTGCACCATCAGATTGAAATGGCTCAAAAATTAGCTAAAATTTTGGGTGAAAATACGGCTAAAGGTGAAATATTAGTTGAAAACCTTTTACGATTAGCCAAAGACGAACAAATTAAGGATAAAAAAAGCAGTAATTGGTTATGGGATATTTACACGTCGAAATAGTCGGTTTTCAAACAGCCAAGCGTAAAAATTTGGTATGCGGCGATTATTATTTAGCCGAACGTGACGAAATATCAACAACTATTATTTTGTGTGACGGTTTAGGTAGCGGTATAAAAGCTAACTTGGCGGCAACAATGGCTGCCAATAGGTTAAAAGAACTTTTAAATAACGGTGTTTCTTTGCGTAATGCTTTTGTTTCGTTAGTAAAAACTATGGAAGATGCAAGAAAAGATGATTTACCTTATGCCGTTTTTTCTGTTGCAAGAATATTAAATGACGGTGTTGCAAGTATATTATCTTACGAAATGCCCGCCCCCCTATTTTTAAGCGGTAGGTTTTCCACAATATTGCAACAAAGAATTTTTACCGTAGATAATAGCATAATAGGAGAATCTAATTGTTATATAAAAGCTAACGAAGCCATCGTGCTGGTTACTGACGGAATTACTCAAGCCGGATTAGGTAAAGGTATAGAAAAAGGTTGGGGAATAGAAAACGTTAATACTTTTGTAAATTCGTTACTTTTACACGGATATTCATATAAAGAATTACCTGAAAAATTGGAAATTAAAGCAAACGAACTTTGGAAATTTAGACCGGAAGATGATTGTACGGTAATAGTTGCAAGAGGGAGAAAAGGAAAAATAGTAAACATTTTTACCGGTCCGCCAAAAAGTAAAGAAATAGATGACGAAGTAGTAAATAGGTTTATGAATTTAGACGGCTTAAAAATTGTTTGCGGAGCCACTACCGGTAAAATTGTTGCCCGAACTTTAGGAAAAAAATTAGAAGTTGAAGAAAATTTTACAAGTAATATTGCACCTTTAAATTACTATATAGAAGATTTGGATTTAGTTACGGAAGGTGCCGTAACATTAAATCAAGTATATAATATTTGGGATGCCGACCCAGATACTTTTGAAAAAAATAGTCCGGTTACGGATTTATATTCATTGTTAAGCGTTGCCGATAAAGTTCATTTTGTTGTAGGTGTTATAGAAAACCCTGCAAACGAAGATATAACTTTTCAACAACACGGTATCCTAAAAAGAAAAAAGATCGTTCCCCTTTTAATAAATAGATTGAAAGAAGACGGTAAATTAGTTACAATAGAATACGTATAGTATTTAAAGTGTAACACTCCTGCTTAGTTAGCGGTGCAGATGCGCCAATCTGCACCGCTTTTTTTTATGTGTCTCGTAATTATTATTTTTATGAACCTAAAATTTTAAGAAATATTTAAAATTATTAAGAAAATAATATAATCTAAATAGTTTTATTATAGGGTTGTATAAAATTTGAAAAAATCGTGAACGCTCACCCCCTTTATCCATTTCCCTAAATTGGTATAGACATGTGAAAAATGCTAAATTTTGAATGTAAAGCGTTGAATAAAGATGCTTTATATACATAGCCCATGAATTTATTAGTAAAAAAATATATTCCGCTATTTTTGTGCCTAAATTTATTATATAATAGATATTGGATTGAAGATGATGATAGATAAATCCTTGTTTTATCCTGTAAATCCCGTTTCAAAGTAGATTAACTATAGATGTTTATAAATCCGCTTTTTAGTATTGCTTTTATAAAAAAAATTTAGCTAATTAATAAGTTATTTAAAAATAATTACTTAATATGAAAACATTCTCGTATCCCATATTTGCAAAAATTGTTTATAGATATGCAAACATATTTATAACATTTGTTTTACTTATCCATTTAGTAATATTTTTTATTGCTCCGCAAAAAAATTGGGGATATTTACCATTAGGTTTAATAAACTTAATATTAATTTATATTGTAAACAGGTTTTACTATACAAATTACAGATTTTTTCCGTATGATATTAAAGCCGATGATGAAAAAATAATAGTTTCAAATTTTGTTATTAATAACAGAACCGAAACTATTAATTATAAAGATATTGAAAAACTTACCGGAGGCGTGTTTAATAAAAAGCCTTCTACGCCTATTTATATTATTTATAATAGCGGTAAAAAAATTGGGATAAATACACATTTAAAAGAGTTTAACAGATTGTTAACTTTAATTTTGCAGCATGTTAGCGAATCTGTTTATAAAAACACATTAGATGATATGAAAATTAAAGCCGACGAACAAATAGCAAGCATGAAAACAAAAATTAATAAGACTAAAGAAAGAAAAACAAATCGGAAGAAAAAATAATGGATACCAATAAGTTTTATGAAAATACGTTTATTTATGATGCCGCATTTGATGATAGAGACTTTAAACTTGAATGTGACTTTTTAGAGTGGTGTTTTGAAAATAATGCAAGGGTAAAAAAGGACGATTTAGAAAAAAAAATGTTTATTGAACTTGCATGCGGTCCGGCAAAACATGCAAGATTAATGGCAGATAGAGATTGGAAGAGTTACGGCTTGGATATTTCGCAAGATATGTTAGATTATGCCGAAAAAAAAGCCGAAGAAGATGCAGTTAAAGTAAAACTTATTAAAGCAGATATGATTAACTTTAGACTAAAAAAGCAAGTTCATTTAGCTGCTAATTTATTAGAAAGTATTGCTCATATTACAACTAACGAACAAATGGTTAAACATTTACGAAGTGTTTCCAAAAATTTGGTAAAAGGCGGAATTTATGTAATTGAAGCTACTCATCCCAGATATTTTTGTCCGGACGGATTACCAAATACTTGGACATTTGAAAAAGATGGGAAAACCGTAGAGTTTACTTTCGGTACTCCGGAAGATACTTACGAAATTATTAACCAACGATGGCTGACTACAAGTAGAATTAAAGTAACCGATGAACAAGGTAATATAAGTGTAGAAGAAAATACTTTTTATACACGTTGGTATTTAGCTCAGGAAATTAAAGCATTAATTGAATTAAGCAATGCTTTTAGCAAAGTGTGGTTTTACGGCAGCCTATATTCAATTCCCCCTAACAAGTTAGATGACTCTGATAGCAGCGATTCAATGGTAATTGTATTACGCAAATAAAAATATAAACTTTATGAAAATATTTAAACTTTCTCTGTTTTTTATTGCATTGTGCAATATTACTTTTGCACAACAATTTGTAATTAAAGGAAAAATTACCGATTTGGCTTCGGGACAAGGATTATATTACGGAAATCTACGATTAGTAAACAGTACGTTTGGTACTTCTGCAAATGCCGAAGGAAATTATGAATTAAGACTAAACAAAGGATATTATAAATTTATTGCTTCGTACAT
>CALGLM010000164.1 GCA_937930275.1 uncultured Ignavibacteria bacterium | reverse complement strand
AAAAATGCCCATATAAACTCCCATTCTTTCTTTAGGAAGTGCTCCTGCTAATATTGCATAAGGCATTGAAAGAATAGAAGCCCAAGCAAGTCCGATTCCGATCTCGGAAATTATTAGCAAGTCGGGATTAATAATAAAATAAAACGAAATTAGCCCTAAGCCGCCAGCAACTAAACTTATAGCGTGAGTTATTTTTCTTGAAGTTTTATTTGCAATAACTGGAATTAAAAAAGCAAAAAGTGCAGCAAAAGCACTGTATGAGGCAAATAATACTCCTACCCAATTAGCGCCGGTGTTATATTCAACAGATTTTGGATCGGTTGCTTTATAGATATGATGTGTAACTGCCGGAGTAGTGTAAATCCACATACAAAATAACGCAAACCAAGTAAAGAACTGAACAACGGCTAAAGTAATCATTGTTTTAGGCATTTTTATTAGCGAATCAAAAATTTCTTTTGTTCCTTTTGCAAAGCCCAAGTTTTCTTTTTTCTTATTCTCAAATTCAATAAGGTCTTCCGGTGGGTATTCTTTGGTCTTTAAAACAGTCCATAAAACAGCACCAAAAAAAGCGATTGCTCCTAAATAAAAAGAGAAAGCAACAGAATCCGGAATTTGACCGGTGTGGGCTTCGTTAGAAACTTTAAACCAATTTGTTAAAATATAAGGCAATGCACTTGCTACAACTGCACCAATACCTATAAAAAAGCTTTGTACGGCAAAACCTAAGGTTCTTTGCTCACTGGGTAACAAATCGGCAACAAGTGCTCTAAAAGGTTCCATGCTTATATTTATTGATGCATCCATCAACCAAAGCATACCGGCAGCAACCCACAGGTAAGGAGAATTTGGCATAATCAATAATCCTATTGAAGCTAAAATTGCTCCTATTAAAAAATAAGGTCTTCTTCTACCGAGTTTTGACCAAGTATTATCACTCATATAGCCAATTATGGGCTGTACCAATAAACCCGTAACAGGAGCGGCAATCCATAGTATTGGTATATCATCAATTTTAGCACCCAATGTTTCAAAAATTCTGCTAACATTTGCATTTTGTAAAGCAAAACCAAACTGAATGCCTAAAAATCCAAAACTCATATTCCAAATTTGCCAAAATGAAAGTCGTTGTTTCATTTAATTATCCTTTTATTAGATAAAAACTATTTGTTATTATTTTAGATATAAAATTACAAAAATGTTTTTAAATTTAATATAAATAAGGAATATTTTATTTTTTTTTCATATTTTCTAATATTAAAATAAAATTACTATGAACGAAGATAAAACAGTACAACGAAAAATTGAACACATCGACCTCTGTATAAATTCTGAGGTTGAATACTCAAAAAGTGCGGGTTTTGAAAAATATGAGTTCAAGCATAATGCCGTTACGTCTATTAGCTACGAAAAATTGGATTTAAGCAGGTTGTTTTTAGATAAAAAAATTGACTTTCCTTTTATAATCTCGTCTATGACCGGCGGAGCTAACGAATCATTAAATATTAACAAAAAGCTTGCAGAAGTAGCTGCTTGCTTAAATATTCCTATTGGTGCGGGAAGTCAAAGGCATGTATTAGAGTCTAATACATATGATGAATCTTTTTCTGTTTTACGTAAAATTGCACCTAATGTCCCAATATTCTCGAATCTCGGAATTTCGGAGGTTATATCTCTTTATAATAGCAATCAATTAAATATAACAAATAAATTGGTTGAATTGCTTGAATCAGATGCATTTTATATTCACCTTAATACTGCACAAGAACTTTTTCAAGTTGAGGGTAATAAAGATTTTTCAAATCTTTTAGAAAGTATAGCCGAGCTTGTAAATACTATAAAAATTCCGGTTTTTATAAAAGAAGTAGGAAACGGTATCGATTATAATGCGGCTAAGCAACTTTTAGAACTTGGAGTTAAGGGGATTGATGTTGCAGGAAGCGGAGGAACAAATTGGCAACTTATTGAAATGAAACGTTCGGGCATTATAAACGAAGAGTTTTTGGAATGGGGGCTTCCTACTACTTATTGTGTTAAAGAAGTGAATAAATTAAAAACGGAATATGATTTTTTTATTATAGCCTCAGGCGGTATAAAAAGTGGAATTGACATTGCAAAATCTTTTGCTTTAGGTGCAGATTTTGCTGCTTCGGCAAATATAATTTTAAAGTCAATAATAAATTCAGGTGTGGATTTAACAGTTAAAAATATTAAAGATTGGTTTGACGATGTAAAACGAGTAATGTTTTTAACAAATGCTAATAGAATTGAAGATTTAAGAAATGATAAACTAATTAAAATAGGAGAATTGTATTGAACACTCCAAATTTAGATTTTAACGATTTTTATAATGTAGAACGTGAAATATTGGATAAAAAATTTGCTTCTTTATTAAAAAACAAAAAGCCAAAATCTTTATACGAACCGATTGACTATATTCTAATAAACGGAGGAAAAAGACTTAGACCAATACTTGTACTACTTTCATGTATTGCTGCCGGAGGAAAAAAAGAAAACGCCTATAATGCTGCACTTGCGGTTGAAATTTTGCATAATTTTACTCTTGTTCACGACGATATAATGGATAATGCTCCAAAAAGGAGAGGATTACCTACTATTCATAAAAAATATGACTTAAGTACGGCAATTTTAGCAGGGGATAGTATGGTAGGTTTTGCTTATCAATATTTACTATTTGATTGTATTGATAACGATAAAACAGTTTTAAATACTTTTACTACCGGAGTAATTGAAGTATGTGAAGGTCAAGGTCTTGATAAAGAATTTGAAGGAAGGAATGATGTTTCGTTAAAAGAGTACTTAATAATGATTAAAAAGAAGACGGCTGCTTTAGTGGAAATGTGTTGCACTATAGGAGCACAATTAGCTCGAGCAGATTCATTGACTGTTAAGGCAATGGCAGATTTTGGAAACAATTTAGGTATGGCTTTTCAAATTCAAGATGACCTTTTAGATATTTTTGGAGACGAGAAAGAATTCGGAAAAAAAGTTGGCGGTGATTTACTTGAAGCAAAAAAAACTTATCTATTTTTAAAAGCGATTGAAAAAGCAGAAGGTGAAGACAAAAAGTTATTGATGAAAGTAATTGAACAAAACGGCGCTAAAAAATCAGAGATTCCTTTATATAGAGACTTGTATTACAAACTTGGGATTATTGAAGATGCTCAAAAAGTTATAAACTTATATACTAAGAAAGCATTAAATGCTATTAAAGTAATAAAATCTGACATAGCAAAAGAATATTTAATACAATTGGCACACTCATTAATTAAGAGAACTAAATAGTGATTGAAAAACAAGTTACGATTGTAAATAATGCAGGTTTGCATACCAGACCTGCCGCCATGTTAACTAAGCTTGCTTCTCGTTTTAAATCCGAGTTTTATATAGTTAAAAACGGGGTTAGCGTAAATGCGAAAAGTATAATAGGGGTTATGACTTTAGCTGCAGCAAAAGGAACGGTTCTTACATTGATTTTTGACGGAGAAGACGAGCAAGAAGCTTGTGAAGCGTTAACGGACTATTTTAATAGGGGTTTTGATGAGCCCTAATTTTTAAACGGGAGTAATACCATGCAAAAGTCCTCATCTAATATTTTAAGCGGCATTGCCGCAGCACCCGGTTTAGCATTTTCTGAGTGTTACATTTATAAAAAAGAAAACTTGGAAATTACAAAACTTAAAATAGATGATTTTGAAGAAGCTAAACAAAATTTGTTAGATGCTTTGCAAAAATCCAAAAAAGAGCTACTTAAAATTTTTAGTTTAGCTGTTGATAAATTGGGCGAAAACAGAGCTGCAATTTTTGAAGCACAAATTATGATTTTGGATGATCCGATTTTGATTGGGAATATATTGCAACGAATGAAAGACGAGATGCTTAATGCAGAGTATATAGTTAACGATGAAATTACAAAATATCAAGAAATAATGAATTCATCTGATGAACTTTATATGAAGGAGCGGTCGCTTGATTTAGAAGATATTAAGAATCGAATCATCAAAAATTTACAAAATAAAAGATGGCTTTCTAAAATAACCGGAGATGTAATTGTTGTTACGGATACACTTACTCCCGCCGATACGGTAGTGTTTGCAAAAGCAAAAGTTAAAGCTTTTGTGACCGATTTTGGAGGTTTAACATCTCACGCTGCTATTTTAGCTCGCTCGCTAAATATTCCTGCTGTTGTAGGTTTGCACGATGCAACAAAAAAAATAAGACACGGAGAAAAAATAATTGTTGACGGATTTAACGGATTAGTAATTAAAAATCCAAATTCTAAACAGTTGAACTTTTATAATAAGAAGATTGAACAATTAAGTATTGTAAATTCGGAATTAGAAAAATCAGCTTATTTGCCGGCAAAAACCTTGGACGACAAAAGAATAGAGATATTAGGTAATCTTGACTTATTAGAAGAACTTGACATAATGCAAAAAAATGGAGCCGAAGGTATCGGATTAGTTAGAACAGAGCAGTTGTTTATCGAATCCATGGGGTTTCCTGATGAAAATGAACAATATTTAAGATATACAGATATTGCACAAAAGGCATACCCATATGAAGTTGTTATTCGTATATTTGATACCGGAGGTGATAAAGTACTTCCTATTGACGTAAAAGAAGCCAATCCGTTTTTAGGCTGGCGAGGTGTGAGATTTTTACTCGACAATCCGGATTTATTAAGAACACAAGTTTTGGCTATTCAAAGAGCTAACCAATTAAATAATATTAAGTTATTAATTCCGATGGTTACTTCAGTTAACGAAGTCAGAAAAGTAAAGGCAATTTTAGACGAATGTTATCAACTTGTTATAAATGAAGGGCATAAAAATCTTCAAAAAGTAAAAATTGGAACAATGATTGAAATTCCTTCTGCGGCAGTTATGACGGATGAATTTGCAGAAGAAGTTGATTTTTTAAGTATTGGTACTAATGATTTAATACAGTTTTTACTTGCTGTTGATAGGGGTAATGATATAATTTCTTCCTTGTATCAGGAATTTCATCCGGCAGTTATAAAAACACTGAATTATATAATTAAAACGGCAAAGCGAAATGATAAAAATGTAAAAGTAAGTTTATGCGGTGAAATGGCTGCCGATACTTTAGCTACTCCTTTACTTATTGGATTAGGGCTGGAATCATTTAGTGTTTCGCCTGCTGCAATACCTTACCTAAAACAAGTAATCCTAAATCTTAACTTTTCAGAAGCAGAAGAACTTGCCGAATCCTGTTTAAAGCTTAAGACGGAAGAAGAAATAAATTCACTTTTACAAGGATTTTTTAATCAAAAAATTGCAAATAAAATAAATAACCTTTTTGGGGAAACAAATGAAAGATTTAATTAAAAATTATGATTTAAGTAATCAAATTGATGTGCTTATAAATTCGTATGAACAAATAGAATATGCTAAAAATAATGAATATAGTTTTGAGAAAGATGATTTTTCGGGTATTAATAAGATTTTAATATGTGGAATGGGTGGTTCGGCAATAGGCGGAGAAGTTGTTGCAAATTTATTTAAAAATGAGATAAATTTGCCAATTTTTGTAAATAGAGGGTACGACATTCCGTTATTTGCAGATAAAGAAACTTTAGTAATCGTATCATCTTATTCGGGAAATACCGAAGAAAGTATTTCGGCGTTTTTGCAAGCCGTTAATAG
>CALGLM010000163.1 GCA_937930275.1 uncultured Ignavibacteria bacterium | reverse complement strand
CCTTAGCAAGCACATCAAATTCAATAAACAATATTATCATCGCGTATATAATATTCCGCCGGATGAATTTGAATTAGTAGCAATCAAAGAAGATAAATAATATTAATTTAAATATTAATCATTCATTCAATAAACTTATAAAAATGAACATTTGATTAGTACTTTTAATAAACCGATTAGTAGTATTATAACTTAAAGTTATGTTTTATCTAAAGCAACTTTAAAATGACAATTTAAATTAACTTGGAAAGAACAGTTGTTCTGTAATTTACATTAATAATTGCATTAGTATCTAAAAAATAATTTAAAAACTGCCTAAATATAATTTTATAACTTGACTTTAAATATCTGCAATTTTATATTTCGGTAGTTTACGAAATAATATTGGTAAAAATGGAAAGCAAAGTAAAAATATTTAAAGCATTATCGGATTCAAATAGGCTTAGAATACTAAAAATATTGCAACAAAAATCACTTTGTGTTTGCGAAATAAAAGAAGTTTTAAAATTGGCTAACTCAACTGTTTCACAGCATTTAAGCATATTAAAAGAAACCGGATTTATTGTTGAAAGTAAAGAAGGAAAATGGGTTAACTATTATATTAATCCTCGTCCGGAAGACCCTATTGTAACTTCAATACTTGCAATGTTAATTTTCTGGCTAAAAGATGAAGATGCATTTAATGAAGATTTAAAAATAATTAAAGATATTGACCGAAATACAATTTGTAATAAATAGTGTATATCGTTAATCACCGAAATGAACATTAAAAAATGAGCTTAATATGAAAAGAAACGTATTAATACTATGTACAGGAAATTCTTGCAGAAGTCAAATGGCAGAGGCTTTTTTAAAAAGTTTTGATAGAGAGCTAAACGTACAAAGTGCAGGTACTAATCCTTCAGAGAGCGTAAACAACTATACAATTAAAGTAATGCAAGAGATAAGTATAGATATTTCAAAGAATAAGCCAAAAAATGTGGATATCTTTATAAAAGATTCATTTGACTATGTTATTACGGTTTGTGACAATGCAAAAGAGACATGCCCCGTTTTTTTTGGAAAGGTCGGAAATACTATGCATATAGGATTTGAAGATCCGGCTGAAGCCAAAGGAACAGACGAAGAAATTTTACAAGAGCATAGACGCATAAGAGATTTAATACGTAACGATTTTTATAAATTTTATAACGATTATATTGCGGAGATATAACATTATGAATAAATCTTTTGGCTTTATTGGTGGCGGAAGAGTAGTTAATATCCTATTAAGCGCATTAAAAAATAAAAACAAATTTCCCGAAGATATTATTGTATCTGATAACGATATTAAAGTTTTAGAAAAACTTCAAGGAAAATTTCCCAAAATTAAAACAACAGTGAACAATCTATTACCTGCAAAATGTAATTTTATATTTATATCATTACACCCTCCTGCAATTATATCAACGTTAGAAAGCATTAAAGAAGAAATACAAAA
>CALGLM010000162.1 GCA_937930275.1 uncultured Ignavibacteria bacterium | reverse complement strand
TTTCCCTACACGACGCTCTTCCGATCTAGTAAAATCCGAAATCGAAATCCATGTATATCCCTTTCCAAAATTTAGCAAGTTATTTCTTGAAGGCGTTTTTCCGATATTTATTTCGCACAAATTATCTAATTGTACCAGTTCCCATTTGTATTTGTTAAACTTAATCATGTGCCAATACCAATTTTATTAAGTTTATAGAAGAGATCCTCTATTGTTGATTCTATTTCTCCTCGTTTTGTTTTTATCTCCAAAATTAACTCTTTGGTATTGTATGGCAATAAATCACCTATCCGCCTAATATACAATTGTAAGCTCAAATTCCCCCCATTCTCCAATACTTCTTTATTACTCATAACTTTAGCAAAACCATCAACATCCTTAAATTTCCAATATGTATCACTTATTTTTTTAATATGTTGCGGTTCAAGCCATGCGTTAGAACGGTCAATACGTAATTCCTCTTTAGCGTCAATAAAAATAATTTTTCCTTTTCTTTCTTTAGGTTTTTTCATTCTGCAAACCAACAAACAACTTTCCATACTGCTATTATAAAACAAGTTTTTACCAAGTCCAATTACAGCATCAACATAATCTTCCTCAATCATTTTTTTGCGTATCTCGCTTTCAGCATCACGGAATAACACGCCATGAGGCCATAAAACAACACTACGCCCCGTTTCTGGGTTAAGGCTTTTCATTATATGCTGCTGAAAAGCGTAATCGGCACAACCTTGCGGTGGTGTACCCCATATATTACGCCCAAACGGGTCATTGATCCATTTTTTTTGGCTCCACTTTTTAACACTATATGGAGGATTAGCCATAATAACATCAAACTTTTTAAGCTCGTCATTTTCCAATATTTGGGGACTATCTAATGTATCACCCTGTACAATAAGAAATTCATCAACATTATGCATAAACATATTAATACGTGCAATTGCCGATGTAATAAGATTTAATTCTTGTCCATATAATTTAAGTGTACGGTATTCTTTTTTTTGCTCTTTTAGATGTAAAACCGAACTTAATAAAATGCCCCCGCTTCCGCATGTGGGGTCGTAAATGCTTTCACCACTTTGCGGATTGGTTATTTGAGTCATTAATTTAACAACAGTTCGGTTAGTATAAAACTCTGCCGCAGTATGTCCGCTATCATCGGCAAATTTTTTAATTAAGTATTCGTAACCTTCTCCCATAATATCGTGCGGAATATTAGCCACACTTAAATTTAGCTTGTTAAAATGTTCTATTAAATCCAACATTTTTTCATCGCTCATACGACGTTTATTTGTCCATTGTGCATCCCCAAAAACATCATGTAACATTTCAAAGTTTGCCTTTTCAATTTCCATTAGTGCTTTTTGAAGTGCAACACCAACGTCTATTGATTTTTTTCTAACATCTTCCCAGTGGCAACCTTCCGGTATTTGGAATCTATGGTTTTCTGCAAATTCGGCATAACTTAAGTCACCATTGCTTTCTACAAGTGCTAACTGATATTCCTCATCCCATAAATCACTAATACGCTTAAAAAAAAGTAAGGGGAAAATGTATTGTTTAAAATCAGCGGCATCTATCATACCACGTAAGATGTTTGCTGCTCCCCAAAGGTAATCTTCTAATTGTTTTTGAGTCATTAAATTCCCTATAAATCAATAATTCTTCTATAAAATAATATGAGCTTTGGTAGGCGAAAAAGAACACCCATAAAACCGTCATATTCAGCATATCTAAACTAAAATATTTACTAATGAAAAATAATAAAATAATTTTGCTTAAACATCTAAATATAAAAATTTTTAGTATTTTATTTGATTGGTTTAATAATCTTTATTATTTATAGCTTTATAGTAAGCATTAAATTAAAATTTATTTGCACATTAAAAATAAAATCCTTAATATTAAAACTGTATTAACAAGTTTATCTCGACTACTCTACTAAACTTGAAAAGTATACATTAATTCATAAATAATGAAACATTGATTTTAAAAGGAGTTCATATGAGAAGCTTTTGGTCTTCATTTATTATTGTTTTAGTTTTTTCTTTAACATCGGTTCATGCACAAAATACAAGTAAAACTATAATAAAATTA
>CALGLM010000161.1 GCA_937930275.1 uncultured Ignavibacteria bacterium | reverse complement strand
AATGTTCAGTTTTTTGATTTAGGATTATCATTCTAATTATCAAAAAGTATTTTTAGCTAAATAGTATTTTTTTTATTGGCTAAATTTAGATTAAGATTAAAACCCTTTTCGCATAATATGTGAAAAGGGTTTTTTTATTGCTGAATACAATAATGGCATGATTAAAAAATGTTAAAGTAAAATTAATCAATATCTTTGTATGAAATATTAATACTGTTTTACTAAATTTAAAATGTATATTATTAACAAGATGAAAAATACAATATTTCTTATGGAAAAAAACGAACTAATCAATTTTGTAAACGAAACTTTAATAAAAGAATACGGAATACCGGAAAGAGCTAAAAATAAACCCGATCCGCTTGATTTATTAATAGCTACTATTCTATCGCAAAATACAAATGATAATAATTCATATAAAGCATATTTAAACTTAAAGAGTAAAATAAATTCTTTTAAAGACATAATTGATATGCCGATTGAAGAATTGGAAACCTTAATTAAAACGGCAGGATTAACAAAACAAAAAGCCAAAACAATTAAGAAATTTATGCTTTTCCTAAGCGAAAAGTATAATAAGTTTGATTTAAACTTTATTAATAATTTTACGGATGATGAGATTATTAATTTTTTAGTCCAAAATGAAGGAATTGGGGTTAAAACCGCTTCATGCGTATTGATGTTTTCGCTTTATAGAGATATTTGTCCGGTTGATACCCATGTCCATAGAATAGTAAATAGAGTAGGTATAGTAAATACAAAAACACCCGATAAAAGTTTTTATATACTAAATATAGATTTTCCAAAGGGAATAGCTCACTCGTTTCATACAAACTTAATTAAGCATGGTAGAAAAATTTGCAGACCAAAAAATCCGTTTTGTAACGATTGCGTGTTAAAAAATATTTGTAATTTTGAGCTAAAAAATTCCCTAAAAAAGACGAAAAATAATGAGGAAAGAATATTATTATTGGATAAAATATAGAAAATTGTATATATTTATTTGACATTCAGCTATTATTTTTTTATTTTGAAATTACTTTTTATTTACTTACTTAATTAATCACATAATAAAGGAGTTGCTTTATGAAAAAAGCGATTTACGTTGTTACAATATTGTTTTTGGTTTCATCATTTATGATGGCACAAGAAAAAGATGCAAACACAAGACCGACAGGCGGTAATCCTTCTGTAGTTTTTGGACCACAAACTGATGAAATATTTATTGATATTGCAGAATCATTTGAAGGTACTTTTCCTCCGGCAGGTTGGGTAAAATATAGCCCTGATGGTGGTACAGGATGGAATCAACAAACAGTTGGCACTACACCTATACCCGGCTGGCAAGGTGGTACTATTACTCCGGTTCCTAACGGATTAGGTGGCAGCAAAATGGCATTTAATACTTGGAATACAGGTGGTACAACAAGTAATGACCAATGGTTGGTTACTCCTCAAGTAACAAATTTAACAAGTAATGCAGTACTAAAATTCTGGGTTAGAAAATATTCCCAATATAATGATGTTTTAAAAGTTAAAATTTCTACTACAAATAATCAGATGGCAAGTTTTACTGATTTACAAACTTACAATTATACAGGAACAGCTGATACAGGTTGGGTACAAAAAACCATTAGTTTATCTGCATATGCCGGACAAAGTGTTTATATAGCTTTCCAAGAAGTAGTTGCTGATAACTATAATGATGGCGGAGCAATGTTCTTGGACTTAGTTGAATTAAACGCAGGTAACGTTCCGGTGGAATTAACCTCGTTTGTAGCTAATGTAGTTGACGGAAAAGTAAACTTAACATGGTCAACAGCAACAGAAACAAATAACAGCGG
>CALGLM010000160.1 GCA_937930275.1 uncultured Ignavibacteria bacterium | reverse complement strand
GAAGATTACGTTTATTTTGACAGGTTATTTAGAAATAGTTTGAATTGGCTGAGCTATGCACCTACGGCATATGTTAAAGATTGGCCCGAACCATATGAAGCAGCTGCTATTTTTATTCCTACTGTTTCGGAAAATCCTGAAAATATTTATAATTTAAGACAAATCAGAAAAGACTTTGGAATTAGACCCACAATTTTCTATGATCCTTCAAAATTTGATGCTGAAAGTAAATTTGTTAAAAATATATCTTCTTACGGTTCAATCGGAACCATTGTTGATATTGGATTTATGGAATCGGAAAACGATACTATTAACCAATTATTTGATAAACAAACACAGTATGGTATAATAAAAAACGCTGCGGGTTACTCCAAAAAAAATGCAAAATCGCAAGTAATAGGTATTATGCCTTATTTTGGATATTATAACGAAAACACATTACAAGCATTAAGCAAACAAAATATTCCGTTTATTATCACCGATTCGCTAACTGATAGATCAGTTCCAAAAGTAATTATTAGAGATGATAAACCTATATTGCTTATTACAAAAACCGCCCGAGACGATTACGAAATTATAAAAACTTACGGTTTAACTGACTTAGAATTTCAAAGATATACTTATGAAGAAGATATTGATAGAGTGATTTTTGAAGGTGGTTTGTATGTACTTAAAGTTCATACCGATTATCAATTGCGTCCGGAGTATGTTTCGGTATTAAATGATTTATTTAAATATATGAAAGAAAAAAATATCTGGGTTACAAATTTAGAAGAGTTACATGATTGGTGGGTAAAAAAAGGAGGAGTTGAAGTTAAATACGAAAGAAGAAGTAAAAGACGTATAGCTGTTGAAGTATCAAATCCTGTTTCAAATAGACGTGATAATTACGTGGTTGAAGTTCACTTAAATAAAGGCGTAAAAGATATTAAAATTTCTTCTGATATTATTAATACCAAACTGCCAAAATCTAAGTTTGATGCAGCTTCACAAACACTTATGCTTTTTGTGGACGATTTAAAATCGGGCGAATCCCGTTCATTTTTAGTTGACTTTGAGAATTTATAAAATTTAGATATGAAAA
>CALGLM010000159.1 GCA_937930275.1 uncultured Ignavibacteria bacterium | reverse complement strand
AATTCCTTTATGTTTTAACGACATATTAGTTTGGGCAAATACAATAAAGTAATCTGCCGTAGTACCGTTAGTAATCCAGTTTTTTGTGCCGTTTAATATCCAATTATCACCGTGTTTTTTTGCAAAAGTTTTTTGTTTCGTAGCATCACTACCTGCTTCCGGTTCACTCAATGCAAAGGCGCCGAGTTTTTCACCAATTGCTATTTTTCGCAAATATTTATTTTTCAAAAAATCATCCCCAAATTTTTCCAAAACATATGTAACAAGAGAATTATTTACAGACAAAATAACTCCTACACTTGCATCAATTTTAGAAATTTCTATTAAAGCTAATACATAGCTAATAGTATCTAATCCGGGGCCACCGTAATCAGGTGAAACCCGCATACCTAAGAACCCAAGTCCTCCAAGTTTTTTTATTATCTCAAAAGGAAATTCTCCATTTTTATCTCTATCCACCGCACTTTTTGCAATTTCCTGTTCAGCAAACTCTTTAGCAATGTTCTTTATCATCATCTGTTGATCAGTAAAGTCAAATTCCATACTTACCCCGATAATAATTGATATAATATCTTAATTTAATTATATCTTTTAAATTTACCAAATAAAGAATTATTTGTTTTTAATTAGTTCTATTTCTTTTTACCTTTAATTATTCACAGTTCTTTATTATTTTTATAGTTTAAATAAAAATTAATATTAATGACGATAAATAAAAAATTAGAATTAAAAGGGTTAACCGAATTTGAATTAGAGATTTTTTTTTCAGAAATTAACGAACCCAAATATCGAGCTAAGCAATTATTTAACTGGTTATATAATCATCAAGTAGATAATTTTGATGAAATGGTTAATTTTTCAAAAGAACTACGTAGCAAGTTAAAATTATTATCCGAAATTAATTCTCTTGAGTTAACCGAAGTTCAAAAATCGAATAATAGCTTTACTAACAAATTATTACTAAAAACATTTGACGAAAAATTCATTGAATCCGTTATAATACCGGGTGAAGATAGAAATACTTTGTGTATAAGTACACAGGTAGGCTGTCCGTTAGATTGCAAATTTTGTGCAACCGGCGTTATGGGCTATAAAAGAAATTTAACCGCAGGTGAAATAATTGACCAATACCTTATTGCTTGTAGAACTGTAGGAAAAGATACGATAACCAATATTGTGTATATGGGAATGGGTGAACCTTTGCTTAATTATGAAAATACGTTACGTTCTTTAAACATTCTAACAAATGAAAAAAGTGTTGGTATAAGCAGAAACAGAATAACCTTATCAACAGCAGGAATCCCTGATAAAATTATTGCTCTTGCAGATAGCGGTATTAAGATAAAACTTGCCCTTTCTCTTCATTCGGCATTCAATGATATAAGAAGTACAATAATGCCGATTAACAAAAAATATCCGTTAGAAACCGTAATAGAATCGTTAAAATACTATACAAAAAAGATCAAAAGTAGAATTACTTTTGAATATACAATGCTTAAGGGAATAAATGACAGAGAAGAAGATATAAAAGGAATTGCGAGAATATGTAGCAATCTTCCTTCAAAGATAAACATAATTCCCTTTAACAGTATAAAACATATTGAACCAAACGGAATATCTGCTGAACTTGAACCTACAGATTATAACGAAATTGAAATTTTTGCTGATAAGTTAAGAGAAAAAAATATTACTGTTATGTTACGTGACACAAGAGGAAACGATATTGCGGCAGCTTGCGGCCAACTTGCCGTAAAACAACTAAAAAAAGGCAATAAATGAGCTGGATATACATTTTAATTGCGTCAATTTTTGAAATTTCTTGGGCAGTTGGATTAAAATACAGTAACGGCTTTACTAAACTTTATCCTTCAATATTTACCGCAGTGTGTATGATTTTAAGTTATATATTTCTTGCAATGGGATCAAAAAATTTGCCGATCGGAACAGCATATGCCGTATGGACCGGAATAGGTGCGGCCGGTACTGCAATTTACGGCATCTTATATTTTAATGAGTCAAGAGAACTGATTCGCTTAGGTTTTATATTTTTAGTTATAATAGGAATAATAGGATTAAAAATTTTTTCAAAATAATTATGCGCAAATTAACACATTTAGAAATTACCGAAAAAAGATTAACTTTAGAAACATTGAATGCAGCAAAAAAAATGCCTGTTTATGTTATGTTGGATAGCATAAGAAGCGGTTACAATGTAGGTTCTGTTTTTAGAACATCTGACGCTGCAATGATACAAAAGTTACTTTTATGCGGATACACTCCGACTCCGCCTAATAAAGAAGTTCTTAAAACATCTTTAGGCGCTACCGAAAGTGTTGAATGGGAATATATAAAAGAACCGGTTGACAAAATTAAACAGTTAAAAGCTGAAGGATTTACTATTGCTGCTTTGGAAATTAGCGAAAATAGTATTCCTTACTATAGCGTTGATTCAGATTTTTTCCCAATTTGCCTTATTGTAGGCAATGAAATTACCGGAGTTAAACAAGAACTTTTAGATTTATGCGATTATTCATTAGAGATACCGCAATTCGGAATAAAACACTCCTTAAATGCGGCTGTAGCTTACGGAATTTCGATTTTTGAACTTAGAAAAATTTTTAACTCTGCCGGAAACCCGAATTCGTAAAATAATTTTCGCCGTTATCTTTTGAATGAATAAACAGTAAGCCTGCACGTACCATTTTAATTAACGTCCTTGAAGCTCGTCTTTTGGAAATATTGGTGTAATTACATAAATCTTTAACTGTTATAAAACTGTTAGAATTTAAATAATCAAATACTGCTTTTTCGCTTTCCCCGATTGTATAGTTTATTAATGTTAAATCATTTGATTCCGCTTGCAGTAGTTTAATCATTTCCTTACTTGCCGGAATACTTTTATCATCAACTCTAATATAAACTTCGGCTGTATTAGGATCTAAACTATCTTTATAGTCTTCAATTCTATGAGGTTTTAATTTTGATTCCGGAATTTCCGCAATAACCAATTCTCTATTTTCTATATTGTAATAATAAAAATTTACTTCTATTGGCGGATTACAGTACTGGAGTGCAGTTTTATTAATTAACTCGGTTTCCCCTTTTTCGCTTTCAATACCGTATATTTTTTTATCGTCTTCAACTCCAAATATTATTACCCCTCCTTTTGTATTGGCAAAAGCTATTATTTCTTTTGCGATTTTTTCAAACGATGAAAACCGTTGTTTAAATTCTATATGCAAGCTTTCACCGTTTTCAATAAACTCCAATACTTTTTTACGCGTAATCATTTAAATAAAAATATTTCTTTCGGTACTGGGGAATAAACAAATTATTCCGTTTTATGTCAATATCTTTATATCTTTTATAGCTGATGGGATTTTTAACACTTGTTGAATCAACAGGAACCGGCTGCTCAGTATTTGAACTATCAGAACTAATAATATTTCCTTTTTGGTTAAGACTATCAATTTTTATTTGTTCCTGCTTTTTCTTTTCTATTTCTAACATAACAGCTTTAATGCTATCTTCTTTTGCTTTTGCAACCGAATCACGTACGGCTTGTTTTCTCTTTTCTTCTTGTTTATAAAAATTAAGTTTTGCAGTTATATTTCTGGCATACTCTGTATTCTTATATTTAATACTTAAAGTATCGTAATATACTGCTGCAGAATCTAATTTATTTAAATCGTTTTCATAAATAAATCCGATAGTATAAAGAGATTTTGCCGCGAACATGGATTTATCATTTTCTTTATATATTTTTTTAAGATTGCTGATTGCTAAATAATAATCTTTTTTAAGATATATTTTCTCGGCTTCTTTAAATCTTTTTTCAACTGGATCCGAAGTTAAATCAATTTCGGTTAATCCAAGTCTATTTGCAATTACGTTTACTATAGGATCATTCGGAAAAGTATCGTAAACATATTTATATAAACTATCTGCTTTAGTTTTTTCTCCTTTTGAATCATAATAAGTTGCTAACGCAAAATAAATTTTAGGCGTGTATTGCGTGAGCGGATAATTTTCTATAATGTTTGAATAATATTTATAAGCAGAGTCCGGTTCGCTAAGTTCACCAAAAAATACATTTGCATAATCATATTCAAATTTTGTCATTATTTTTTTTAAACTATCTGCCGAAATTGTCGATTTAATCGGTTGAACTAAAACTTTTACCTTTGTTTTATTCTTTAACGCTTCTTCTTGTTCTGCTTTAATTACTGATGAATCTCTATTCTTCCAAATAACAAAGTCAACCGAATCTTGTTTATAAATATCCGGATTTTCTATATAAAACAACTGTTTTTTATATTTTAATACCGATTCACGAAATGTTAAAAGTTTTTTAAGAATTTCTGATTTCTTTTTAGATTTATCTTTATATTCCGATTGAGTTTGACTACCGGCAACTTTATCATAAAAAACCTTTGCACTATCATATATTTTGTAATGTTCGGTTAACAATTCGGCTTTCATATATGCCGAAGTATAAGCAGCAGGTGATTGTTTAAAAGTTGTATCAACATCCGTAAAAATAGCTAATGCTTCGTCATAGTCTCCTTGTTCATACTTAATAAGCCCTATTTCCAAATTTATCTGATCCAAATAAGGTTTATATTTGTTCTGATCTTTAAGTTCTAATAAAACTTGTAAACTCTTATCTTTTTTTCCTAAAATTTTATGCAATTTTGCCACTTCCAAACGACTATTAAATTCGACTTCAAAAGTGGGTTCATATTCAACAACTTTGGCAAAATAAACAGCTGCATTTTCATAATCTTCTAAGCTAACATAAAGTTTACCAATTTCGTTTGTTACTTCGGCTTTAAGCTCGTCAGAATCAGATACTTCCATTAAAGCTTGAGCCATATCAATTGCTTTTTTATAATCTTCACGATATTTATAATATGCAATCTGTCTTAGGGAAGCTTCGGTAAAAATTTCTGATTCATCTTCATCTTTTGCTTGTTGCTTAACTTCATCTAAAGTAATAAGACCGTCATCAAATAATCTTAATTGTAATTGAGATTTACCGATCCATAATTTGTTTTCAAGAAGTAAATCGCTATCTTTTATTGTAGCAAGTTCTTGAAACTTACGATAAGCTTTGGAATACTCTTGTAAATAATAAAACGATTTACCGATTAATAGTAAAGCGTCATCAAAAAATGCAGATTTAGAATCGAATTGTAATATTTTAGAGGCTTTTTCAACAACTTTATCTAAACTTTGTTTAGCTGCTTGAGGTACCGGTTCTTCTTTAAATGCAAACAAGTCCTTTTTTTGCTTATTAAGCTCATCCATCGCATTTTCAAACTGCAAATCAGTATTGTAATATCTGTTAAAATATGTGGTAAAATTTCTCCACAAGCCGCAGCCCGAAAACAATAATAAAAGTGAAAATACTAAAATGCTTTTTGTGTTAAATTTCATGTAACCTTATTTTTTATAATGCTGATAATCCTGATTCTTCGGT
>CALGLM010000158.1 GCA_937930275.1 uncultured Ignavibacteria bacterium | reverse complement strand
TAAACCCGGTGTTGCTGCTACAATTGCCATAACGGGTCTTGTAGTACCTGCAGGGTTATCTGTATCCAAATATCTGTAAGCACCGGAAAAATAAGTTGCTGACATCAAATTAGTTGTCAAATCTCCGTAAACAAGCGTTCCGCCTGCACTTGGGTCACCGTTATAAACTCTAACATATAATCCTGTAATAGTGGATGTTAAGGTTGAACCTGTTTGATAAGCAAAAACTTTAACAGAGTCAACTGTCCATGTAGCTCCTAATACTTCTACATCATCAGCCACACTGTTACCTGCTGTTTGTTGAAAACCTGCACCATAGGTTGATAAACCTAAAGCAGACTGTAAAACGCTACCGTTGTAACCGTTTGGACCGGCGCCGGGAGCATTAACACAAGAACCATTTGAATATAATTCGCCTCTTTCCGTAAAATGCGGTATCGGTTGTGGATTAATTACACGTGTTTTTAAGATATAATCTAAATTCACGCCTCTAAGATCAGCAGATTCACTTGCGTTTTGTGCAAATGTACTTGCTGCAAAAAGTAAAAACAATGAGAAGATTACAAAGTAGGTACTTTTTCTCATTAAGACCTCCAGAATGTTTGTTTGTAAGATGATTAATTAAAAAATAATAAAACCTATCTACTGCTTAATAATATCCTAAATAATAATATTAAAAGCAAATTAATTTTTTCACTCAACTGCAGATTCAGTAATTTCTAAAATATTTTCATCTGTATTAATAGAACAGTTTACACCGAAAGGAACTGTAATATTATCCGAAATATGTCCGTGTTTAAAATTATAGATAACCGGTCTGCTTAAATTAGTAAAATAATCGGCTATCACTTCATTTAAAGTTAGTGATTTGTTTCCGTCTGCTTCATAACAATCAACAAATCTTCCTAAAACAACAGCATTAGCTTCTTCAAAACCTTTTGCAAGTTTTATTTGATTTAGCATCCTATCTACTCTATAAGGGGGTTCGCCTATATCTTCAAGCATTAAAACACTGTTTTCAAACGAGGGTAAATACTCTGTACCCATTATCGCAGTAATTAATGCAAGATTTCCGCCTAATAAAGTTCCGCTTGCATTCCCCTTGTTTAATACAAAAAACCTTTCGTTATCAGGGTTAGCAAGCTTTCCGAAAGGTTCGGAACTTGTTATCATTCTCCAAAATTGTTCTTCGGTAAATTTGCTTACTTCTTCTTTCCAAAAGTCAACAGCTACCATAGGACCTGCAAAAGTAACCAACCCGCATTTCTTAAAAAAAGCCATTTGTAAAGCAGTAATATCACTATATCCCACAAAAATTTTTGGATTCTTTTTTATTAACGAATAATCAATTTTATCCAATAATCGGGGAGTTCCGTAACCGCCTCGCGCACATATAATTGCCTTTACGGCTTTTTTATCAAACATGTAATGTAAATCTTCAAGTCTTTCTTCATCTGTGCCTGCTAAGTAACCCCTTACTTTACCTACATTTTTGCCTACTTCTACTTTGTAGCCTAACGATTCTAAATATTTTACGCCTTTGTTAATTCTTGTTAAATCATCGGGGATTGAAGCCGGAGTAATAATTCCTATCAAATCACCCTTAGAAAGTTTTTTTGGTTTCAAAAGTTTAATATTTTTCATAGCCTATGTTATCCGCTCTATCATTAATTAGTTAAAATGCCGCTTGAAATCCTAAATATATTCTATTCAGACTTTTTCTTCCAGCTAATTTATAATCTGTAAACTCGTAATTCAACTTAATCTGGTTTAGTATATTTTCATTTAATATAAACGAAAAACCTGCCGTAATTTTAGTTAATTCATCATCTGTTACTTGATTATTCGGTTCTAAATATTCAAATCTAACGCCGGGTTGAATTGCTACAAAGTACTTAGCATCAACCGGTACGGTATAAACTGCAAAACCTTGATAACTGAATCCGTTATATTTTACATTTAAAGTATCTGTTTTTCTTAATGCATATTCAACATCTGCTTTTAATCCGCCGATATTTAACGTACTTCCAAAATCAAAAATATTTACTTCGGCATTATTTAGTTTACCGTTGTAATAATTTGCAGATAGCAAAAGCATTTCTAAAGGTTTAACAACGGCACGGAATGATTTGTTTAATGTTCTATCCGTTTCTAATTTATTAGCACCGCTTCCGTTAAATAGCCCGGCATGTAGTTCAAGACCGTTTAAATCTTTATTTACATAACTAACCATTCCGCCTATATCTCTTAAATCGGGTGCTATTTTTGTTGTAAGGTTTCTATTAATAAAATCAAGTTCTAAAGGTGCACGTAAATTATCCGTGCTAAAGGGTATTTTATACTGCCCGAATGTAACAGCTAAGTTTTTATCAAAATTATATTTTACCATAGCGTCTTGTAAAACTTCTGCAAATTTTGCTTTAACGTCTGTTACTTTACCGTTAATATCTTTTTTTTGCGATAAACTGCCTATATTAGCAAAGTTTACTAAAACTTTATATGAAATGAAATCATTTACCGAGCCTTTTACTCCAAGTCGGGCGGCATTAATTGAAAAAGATTCGGCATGATAAGTAACATCTGTGTCAAAATACCCTTTAAAATCGCCAAAAACAGTAGGTTTATGCTTGTTTTCTTGAGCATAAAAATTATTAACAATTAACAGGGTAACAACTAAAAACAGTATTCTTTTAAACATAAAATCCCCATTTTTTTATAATTTAATTCCATTTTAAATAATTTTTTTTAATAATTCAAGTTTTTTAAACTAAAAATTAAATAATTATTCATATTTTTTAATAATTATGCTATTTTACCTTAATTAATTAAAAAATAAAGCTTTCAACTTAAATAAATAAGGTATTTTTTACAAAATATTCAAATTATAACTTAAAATACTCAAAAAGTTTCATTATTCAAAGTATTATTAAAAAAAATAAATGAAGAATATTTTTGAATTTTTTATTATGCTATTGTGGTAATTAAATTTATTTGCATCGATTTTAAAAGAGAATATTTTCGTATTTGTATTATCTCTAATCTATAATTTATATTTTATAACGCCTTTCATAATAAAATGGTACTGGAATTATAAAATCATTAAATTAATTAAATTTTTTTTATTAATAATTTTAAGTGAAATATTTTAAATTTTCCAATCTTCTTTTATATTCAAA
>CALGLM010000157.1 GCA_937930275.1 uncultured Ignavibacteria bacterium | reverse complement strand
TGATCATGCGGGGAACCTCCCTTCTTTAGTTAGGCGAGGATTTAAAGGAGAAATTTATTCAACTTTTGCCACAAAAGATCTCTGTTCGGTAATGCTTCTTGATAGTGCCCATATTCAAGAGAAAGATATTGAATTTGTTAATAAAAAAAGGAAAAAACAAGGTAAAAATCCTTTTGAAATATTATATACGGAAGAAGACGTGCACGAAACAATGTCTCGTTTTGTAGGTGTAAATTATCATCGCGAAGTTGAACTACGTGACGGAATAAAGGCTACTTTTTTTGATGCGGGACATATTTTAGGCTCTTCAATGGTATATTTTTCGATTAATGAAAAAGGTAGAATTATTCAGTTTGGATATTCAGGAGATATCGGAAGAAAAAACATGCCGATTATTAAAGATCCCGAAAAAATTCCTGACGTAGAGTTTTTTGTTTCCGAATCCACTTATGGCGGTAGGTTTCATGAAAGTCCGGAAAATAGCGAAAATAAACTTGCAGAAGTAATTACTAAAGCATATAATAGAAGTGGTAAAATTATTATACCTGCTTTTAGTGTCGGTAGAACTCAAGAGTTAGTTTATGCAATTAATAAAATTTTTAGAGAAAAAAAAGCTCCAAAACTTCCGGTTTATGTGGATAGTCCCCTTTCTGTTAATGCAACTAACATTTTCAGACAGCATCACGAGTGTTTCGATTCCGAAATTTCGCAGTTTATTTTAAAAAATGATGACCCGTTTGGCTTTAATGAACTAAAATATATTACAACTACCGAAGAATCAAAAAAATTAAACGAAAATAGGCAACCGGCTATTTTAATATCAAGTTCGGGAATGTGCGAAGCTGGTAGAATTTTGCACCATTTGTTGAATAATATTGAAAATCCCAACAATATTATTTTAATGGTTGGTTATGCCGCAGCAGAAACTTTGGGAAGAAAATTGATTGAGGGGGCAAAACTGGTTAAAATATTCGGAATGGAACGTCAAGTTAATGCCGAAATAATTGTAATGAACTCGTTTTCTGCACATGCGGATAGTAATGAATTGATTGAATATATGAATCAATTTGATAAGGGTAGAATGCAAAATATATTTTTAGTACACGGAGATTATGACCAACAAGTAAAATACAAAGATCGATTGAATCAAATTGGTTTTAATAATGTAACTATCCCTTCGCGCGGCGATGTTTTTGTTTTATAAATTTAAAATGAAATTATTTTTTTTATTTTTTTTACTAATTTTTATTGTACTGCCCGTAAATAATAACGGGCAGTTTTTTATTAAAGATAGTTCTAATTTTAGCCGATCAGATTTTAGACAAAACAAATTAAGTAATAATTTTTTAAAACAATTAAACACGTATTCACTTAATACAAATTTAATTTATTCTATTAATGCCGGGAATTATTTTGTAGGTATTAAAGAAAATTATATTTCTACAATTAATAAAAGTACATATACGAATATAAAAGACGAAAATAATCTTTTATTATACGGTGATTATCGAATTTCTCAATTAATACAACCCGGAATATTGCTTAAACATGCAATTTACTCTGATGACAGAAAGATTGATATAAATCAAGCTTCACTAACAAACCTAATAGTTTTTAGTAAAATAATGCCGACAAATAAAATTCAATTAACCCCTTATGTTGGTTATTCAAATAATTATCAGTTATCCGAAAAAGATAACGGAGTTATTTACGGTATTGACGGAAACATTAATAAAATAAATTTAAATGACATTGAATTAAATTTTAACGGTAAGTTTGAGAATGAAAAAATAGACCCGAGAGAAAATAATTTAAGAATTGCCAACCTTGAGTTAAATAATGAAATTAGCGAAGGACTTTTTAATTCGTTTGCAGGGTATTATTCACAACAAAACAAAGATTTTTACTTTGAACCGGACAGTGCAACCGAATCTTTCTTTAACATTTCAAACAATATACAAACACGAAAAGAAATTAATTATTATATACAAGAAAGGATGAATTATTATTTCCCAAATTCAAATATTAACTTTGATTTAGGGGGAAGAATTACTTGGAGAGATATTGACAAACATACAAGATATATTTTAGTTCAAAATCTTGCAGGGAATTTAGATTCTGAAATAAAAGAATTCAAACTTGATTTATTTTCTTCGTTTGATATTAGATTAGACGAGTTTTTGGTAAATTTAAAAATGAACTATTCGGAACAAGAAGAAAAACATTTTTCTAAAAGAATTGAAGGTATCGGAGATTATTTCTTTCAAGAAAGAAACGAGCTTGAAAAACTTTTAAATAATAAGGCAAAACAGACTACTTTAACGTTAAATGGAATTTATAATTTAAGCCCAAAAGATTTTATTTCGATCTCGTTATTTCATCGAAAGCTTGTTTATGATACGCCTTCCGAAGAAAACTTTGATGATAGAGACGAGTTGTTAACAATGGCTAAGGTAAACTATTTACGTAAGTTAACCCCCTTTTTTAATGCATTTATTAACTTAGAAATAAATATTAATAAAATTGTTTATATCTTTGCCGAAAGAAGTGCTAATAACAATATTAAAAGAATTTTTAAATTTAGTGCCGGCGGTATGTATGATGTAAAAAGATTAATTTCAACTAATTCGGCAGAAGTATCTTCAAATTATATAGTTTATGATTTTGAAGAATTAAACCCTAATTATAAAAGCTATTCATTTAGACAATTTGTCTTTAGAGATTCAACTATTATTAAAATTAGTAGTTTAATTGATTTTTTTACAAGCGGTCATTTAAAACTTAGCGAGCAAGGTGAATTTAACTGGAAAGATTTTTCAGGGAAACCTTTAAGATATTTAGTCGAAGTTTACGCAGAACCTTTATTTTATTATAAAATTAAAAACACGAAATTTGGAATTGGTTTTAGATATTTTGAACTATCTACTTATAATGTTATTAATGGAAAAAATAAAAATTTAGATACTCGATATAGAAGTATTGCACCATTAAGCCAAATAATAACCGATATTAATAATCGATTGTACCTGGAAATTAATTGTAGATACGAATTTATTAGAAATGAGAAAAATAAATTAACTAATCAAACTTATTTTTATTTAGATTTACATTGGAAATTTTAATAATTATTTTTAAATTTATTTTTATTAAGTTGTAATGTTATTAAATTTAATTTGCTAATTTATTATTCGGAGCCGTTTTGAATTCTTTAAAGTTTTATCAAAAATTCTCAAGCAATCCAAATTCAATGACTGAAATTGAAGAATTTGTGATTAAAGCAACAGAAAATTTACATTTAGACGATACTCAAATGAATCAACTTACTTCGTCTGTTGCAGAAGCATCTTCAAACTGCATTGTTCACGGTAATAAATCAGATGAATCAAAAATAATTGAAGTTGAAATAGTTATTGACGATAAAAATATAATGGTAAAATTAAAAGATGAAGGAAGCGGTTTTGAAGTAGATAAAGTTCCGGATCCTACACTCCCCGAAAATATATTAAAAGATAGCGGAAGAGGTATTCATATAATGAAATCATTTTTAACTGAATTAAAATATAATTTTACGGAAACAGGAACCGAAACAATACTAATTTTTAAATACTTATAAATTAATTTTCACATAAATACATAGGATTATAAGTATGGGAAGGAAAAAGATTTCCTTAATTGGAGGAGGACAGATAGGTGGTGTATTAGCACAACTAATCGCTCAAAAAGAATTAGGTGATGTTGTACTGTTTGATATTGTACCGGAATTACCACACGGTAAAATTTTAGATATAGCTGAAGCTTCAAAAGTCGATTTATTTGATGTTAAAATGTCGGGCTCAAATGATTATAAAGACATTTTGGATTCTGATTTAGTAATTGTAACTGCAGGTTTGCCAAGAAAGCCTGGTAAGATCGGAAGAGCGTCGTGTAGGGAAAGAGTGTAGATCTCGGTGG